>CBINCZ010000093.1:0-7551 GCA_966249295.1 uncultured Gemmatimonadales bacterium | reverse complement strand
TGGGAGCGGCAGCCGGCCGAAGCGATCGATCGCCGTGGGGGCGTCCATCCCTCCGAAGCGCACCTGCCGCAGCCCCTCATCCAGCAGCGCCACCGTCTCGATCCACGCCGCCGGCCCGATGTCGATCCGCTTGCCGGGCCGGAGCGCGCTGCCGGGCCGCCCCATCGCTATCCAGGTGTCGTCCGGTCCGGGATGCAGCAGCAGCACCTCGGCCGGCGCGCCCGATGGCCGAGTCCCCAGAAAGCGCGCGTGCCGCACTCGCGTGGTGTTGAGCGCCAGCACGTCACCCGCCGGAATGAGCTCCAGCAGGGCAGGGAACTCGGCGTCGGTGAGCGAACCGTCGGCGCGCCGCACGATGAGCAGGCGACTGGTGCCGCGCCGCTCGACCGGGTGCTGCGCGATCAGCTCCGTAGGGAGTGGGTAATCGAAATCGGACGTGCGGAGGCCGGCGCCCTGCCGGTCAGCCATCAGCACTGCGATCCGGCGGCGTGAGGCCAAGGCGGGCATAGGCATTGGCCGTGGCGACGCGGCCGCGCTGGGTACGCTCGAGGAACCCCTGCTGGATAAGGAACGGCTCATAGACATCCTGCAGTGTCCCGGCGTCCTCACCCACGGCGACGGCAATGGTGCCAAGTCCCACCGGTCCGCCGCCGAATTTCTCGATAATGGTGGAAAGGATGCGCGCGTCCATGTCATCGAGCCCGAACTCATCCACGTTGAGGCGGGCGAGCGCCTCCCGCGCGACCGGCACGGTGATGCGGCCCTCCGCGCGCACCTCGGCGTAATCGCGCACGCGGCGCAGCAGGCGGTTGGCCACCCTGGGCGTCCCGCGGCTCCGGCGGGCAATCTCCAGCGCACCCTCCGGATCGGTCGGCACGCCCAGGATGGATGCGCTCCGCGCCACGATGGTGGCGAGATCCTCGGCGGGATAGAACGCCAGCCGCTCGACCAGGCCGAAACGTGCCCGCATCGGCGGGGTGAGCAGGCCGAAGCGCGTCGTGGCCCCGATCAGCGTGAAGCGCTCCAGCGCCATCGGGATGGTCTGCGCATTGGGACCTTCCGAGATGCGCACGTCCACCCGGAAGTCTTCCATTGCCGGATAGAGAAATTCTTCCAGCGCGGGCCGCAAGCGGTGCACTTCATCAATGAAGAGGATATCGCCGGGGCCGAGGGTGGTGAGCAGGCCCACCAGGTCGCCGGGCTTCTCCAGCACCGGGCCCGACGTGGTGCGCAGCTGCACGCCCATCTCCCGCGCCAGCAGCATGGCCAGCGTGGTCTTGCCCAGTCCGGGCGGCCCGAAGAAGAGCGCGTGGTCCAGCGCCTCGCGTCGCTGCCGTGCGGCATCCACGGCAATGCGCAGCGAGGTCTTGACCTGCTCCTGCCCGACAAAGTCCTCCAGCCGCGACGGGCGCAGGGCGGCGTCGGCGCCGGATTCTTCCGGCAACTCGGCTGGGGTAGTGACATCAAGGCGATTCACGTCAATCATCCAGCTCCGACTCCCATCGTACCGGCCGCAATCCCGGCCGGATCACGTGCCGGGCGCCACAGTGCTGGCACCGATCCACCGCCCGGTCGGTGCCCTCGCTCACGAGCTTGCGGTTGGATGTTCCGCAGCGGGTGCACAGCCACTCGGCGGTCACGGCGACGACGGTCATCAGTGTGTTCTCCCAGAACGAGCCCCGGCGAGCTGGGCCAGCGCCCGCCGGATCAGTTGCGGTGTATCCTCCAGCGCGACTTCGCGCGCCGCCGAGCGGACAGCGTCGTCCGCCGCGGCGGGGGTGTAGCCCAGCGCCACCAGGGCGCGCACGGCCTCCTCCGAGCCACGACCCGGCGCCGGGGCGGCGGCGAATTCCAGGTCATCGAAGCGGTCCGACAGTTCCAGCGCCAGCCGTTCCGCCTTCTTGCGACCGATCCCGCTCACGCTCGAGAGCACGGCGAGGTCGCGCCCGCGAATGGCGCGCACGGCCCGCTCCGCACCCAGCTCGGCGAGCAGCCCGAGTGCCAGCCGGGGGCCGAATCCGCTGGCACCGAGCAGCCGGCGGAAGACGGCGCGGTCCACTGGATCATCGAAGCCGAACAGCATCCAGCCGTCCTCGCGCACCACCAGCTCGGTATGCAGTCGCACTGCCTGGCCCGTCGCCGGCAACCGTGCCATGGTCCCGGTGGGCACCGTCATGGTGTAGCCCACGCCGCCGCTCGTCTCGACCGTGATAGTATCGCCATCCCGCGCCACCAGCGTCCCGCTCACCAGGGCGATCATCGCACCGCCGGGACCCTGCTGCCGGCGAGCAGCAGGTGGGTGAGGGCGATGGCGACGCCGTCAGCCGCGTCGGCTGGCTCGGGTGCCGCCGTGAGGTGAAGCAGCTGCTGCACCATGTATCCCACCTGCGGCTTCATTGCCCCGCCGCGCCCCACGATGGTCTTCTTGACCATGGCCGGGGCGTATTCGCTGATCGCAAGCCCGGCCTGCTCGGCCGCGAGCAGGATGACGCCGCGGGCGTGACTCAGCACCATGGTGGTGTGCACGTTCCGGCCGTAGAACGCCTTCTCGATGGCCAGCGTGTCCGGTTGGTGCCGTGCGATGAGATCGGCAATGGCTTCGTGAATGATCCGGAGGCGGGCGGGCAGCGAGTCCTGGCTGGCGGTGCGGACGACGCCGCACTCCAGCAGTCGACCGGCCCGGCGCGGTACTGATTCCACCACTCCATACCCGAGCACCGCGGTGCCCGGGTCCACGCCGAGGACTTTCACGCCAGGTGCCGCGTCAGGCGTCGGCCTCCGCCAGCTGGGATGCGTCGATGTCGAAGTTGGAGAACACCTTGGACACGTCGTCCAGTTCTTCGAGCGCTTCCACCAGGCGGAGCAGGCGGTCGGCGTCGGCGCCTTCCACCTTGACCGTGTTCTTCGGCACCATGGCCACTTCGGCCGACTCGATCTCGAGGCCCGAGGCCCGAAGGGCATCCTGCACCGCATGGAAGCTGGCGGGCGTGGTGCTGACCACGTAGTAGTCGCCGTCGCGAACAAAGTCATCGGCGCCGGCCTCAAGCGCGATCTCCAGGGTTGCTTCTTCCGCACTCCGGGAGGCATCGAGCACGATCTGTCCCAGGTGATCGAACATCCAGGCCACGGATCCGGTGGCGCCGAGGTTGCCGCCGTTCCGGCTGAAGGCATGGCGGATTTCCGCCACCGTGCGGGTCGGATTGTCGGTGGTGGCCTCGATGAACACCGCGGCGCCACCCGGTCCGTATCCTTCGTAGGTGAGTTCCTGGTAGGCCTCGCCCTCGAGCTCGCCGGTGCCCTTCTTGATGGCGCGCTCGATATTCTCCTTGGGCATGTTCACCGCGCGGGCGGCGTCCACCGCCAGGCGGAGCCGGGGATTGCCACCGGGGTCACCACCGCCGGCGCGGGCTGCCACCGTGATCTCACGGATCACCTTGGTCCACGCCGAGGCCCGGCGCGAGTCGGTGACCGCCTTCTTGCGCTTGATCTGCTTCCACTTGCTGTGGCCTGCCATGATGCTCCTCGCCCTGCGGAATTGCCCTTGGGATGCAGGGGGAAAGTTAAGCCGCGGCGCATCTTGCGGCAAACCATCCGGGCGGCTAGTCTCCCGGCCTATGCCACGTCAATTCGCTGCGGTTTCATGTGCCCTGCTGCTGCTGGCCGGGGCGTGCCAGAACGACAAGGAGAACGTCAAGCCACCCAACGTGGCGGAGGCGTTCCCATCGGTGCTCCTGCCCCCGAACTCGAAGGTGAAATCGCAATCCGGCAGTGCAGACGCGCTGCAGCTGGTGTTCCAGTCAGTCGCCGAGCCCCAGCTGATTGCGGACTACTATCGCGACCGATTCTCGGAGCCGGGCTGGTCCATCGTCAGCGACCTGACCGACTCCACCGGCGCCACCGCCATTCACGTGGACTGGACTGCCACGCACCAGCCGATGTGGGTGCGCATCGTGCCCAATGATCAGGGCACCCGCGTCGAACTCACCGGCGCCGTCCCGACCCGCGACAGCAGCTACGTGAGGCGGACACAGGAAGCCAAGGACTCGAGCAATACGCTTCGGCCGCGCTGAGCGCTTGGCGCCGAGCGCTTGGCGCCGAGCGCTTGGCGCCGAGCGCTTGACGCTCGACGCTCGACGCTTAGCGCTTAGCGCATAGCGCTTCCACCACCTCGCCCGCCTCCGCATTGACCGACTCCCGCACCGGCGCCACCAGCTGGGCGAGGATCACGGTTGGATTGGCGGTCGAGGGGTCGGAGAGGGCAGCGATGGCGGATGTCACGGCCCGGCGAAAGGGCGCCGGCAGGGTGACCGATGCCAGCCGACGTTCCAATGCGATCACTCGGCGGCGCTGGAGGCGCTCGGGATAGGGCGTCCTCCGCATGTCCTGGATCACCCGCACCAGCAGCCAGAGGGCAAAGATTCCGTCGCGCCTGGGTCCCCGGGCGCTCTGGCCCACCAGATCCAGCAGTTGATCTTCGGGGCGGGCAGCCTGCGATGTCGTCGTGGGGTTCACCGGCGCCAATGTACCGGACCACGGCGGCTGCCGCCACCGCGTTGCCACCTGCCTGCACCTGCCCTAACCTTCCTCACATGCCACGTCCCAGAAGCATCCTGTGGGTGGACGACGAGGTAGCGAGCCTCACGTCGCATGTGCTCTTCCTGCAAGAGCAGGGATTCTCGGTCGAGACTGCCGCCAATGGCGACGATGCGCTGGTGCTGCTGCAACGCCAGCCCTACGGTGTCGTCCTCCTCGACGAGCAGATGCCGGGCCGGCGCGGGATGGAGATCTTCCGTGCCATCCGGGGTCTCGATTTTTCCACCCCCGTCGTCATGGTGACCAAGAGCGAGGAGCCGGAGACGCTCAAGGACGCCATCGGCGCCGAGGTGTCCGACTACTTGGTCAAGCCGGTCAATCCGCGCCAGATCCTCTCCGTTGTGACCCGCCTGCTCGAGGGCGACCGGATCCGCCAGCAGCGACTCTCGCGCGACTTCGCCACCCGGTTCCGCGAACTGGAGTCGCGCCGGGGCACTGACCTCGCCTGGCGGGAGTGGGTGGAGCTGGTGGTGGAACTCGCCGAGTGGGAAGTGCGGCTGGGACAGGCAGATGAACCGGGACTGCAGGATGCGCTCCGGACCTTGCAGGCCAGTGTGCGAGACGACTTTGGCCGGTTCCTGGGCCAGCACTACGCCGGATGGATCAACGACAGCCGAGCGGACCGGCCGCCGCTCTCGGTGGATGTCGGCGCCGAATTCCTCCGGCCAGTGCTGGAAGCCCACGGCAAGGTGCTGTTCGTGGTGGTGGACTGCTTGCGCCTCGACCAGTGGGCCATGATCCGCCCGATCGTCACCGAGCGCTTCGAGGTCGAGACGGCGCATTATTTCTCGATTCTCCCTACGGCCACGCCCTTTGCCCGGAACGCCATCTTCAGCGGGCTTTTCCCGGTGGAGATCAAGTCCCGCCATCCCCAGTGGTGGGCAGAGTACGACGAGGCAAGCCTCAACGCGCACGAAGCCGAGCTGCTGGGTGAGCAGCTGCGCGAACTCACCGGGCAATCGGTGCCGGTCCACTACGAGAAGGTCTTTACCGCCTCGGACGGCGAGGCGCTGCTCAAGCGGCTGCCAGCCGCGCTCTCGCGCCAGGGCGTCACTGCGCTGGTGTTCAATTTCATCGACCAGCTCACCCATGGGCGCACCGAGAACTCGACGCTGTTCGAAGTGGCGCGGGATACGACGGCATTGCGCACGCTGACGCGCACCTGGTTCGAGCGCTCCGCGCTCTGGGACGCACTGCGTGAGGCGGAGCGCCGCTCGGTGCCGGTGCTGCTCACGACAGATCACGGGTCGATTCACTGCCATTCGCCGGCCACCGTCTTTGCCAAGCGCGACACCACCAGCAACCTTCGCTACAAGTTCGGCGAGGACCTCAAGGCGCAGGATCCCGAGGCGGCCGTGCTGGTGGAAGACCTGCCGAGCTTCGGGTTGCCGGCCCGGACGCCATCAACCCGCTTGCTGCTCGCGACCGGCGACCGGTTCTTCGTGTATCCGACCAAACTGCGTGAATACCAGGCGCGCTATCGCGGCGCGTTCCTGCACGGCGGCGTATCACCCGAAGAGGTGGTACTGCCGATCGCACTGCTGACGCCCAGACGGGGTTGAGGCCATGCGCCCGAGCGTGCTCGTAGCGTACGACTTTCCGCCGGCGCGCGGTGGGGTTGCGCGCGTCATGGGTGAGATGGCCCGGCGCTATCCCGCCGGGCAACTGGTGGTGTCCACCGGTCGGGCGCCGTCGTCGCGCACGGATGGGGCGCTGGAGGGCGTCGAGATCGACCGGGTGTCGATGCCGGTGCGCCAGCTTCGCGTGGTACCGGGCCTCCTGCTCTGGGGCCGCCGCGTGGCCTCACTGGTGCGCGAGCGCGGGGCCGGATTCGTCTGGGCCGGTTCGCTGAAGCCCGCGGGGTACGTGGCCCGCTGGGCCCGGGAGCGCACCGGTGTTCCCTACGGCATCCTGGTGTATGGCAACGACCTGCTCACC
Source organism: uncultured Gemmatimonadales bacterium (assembly GCA_966249295.1). Classification (GTDB taxonomy): domain Bacteria; phylum Gemmatimonadota; class Gemmatimonadetes; order Gemmatimonadales; family GWC2-71-9; genus CAMLHP01. The sequence goes on along the minus strand of CBINCZ010000093.1, from coordinate 1,020 downwards.
GTGCAGCATCGCATTCACCATTCGCCCATCCAGCGCGCCACGGTGGCAGCGGTGCTGCGCTCTGCCGCAGTGCTGGTGGCAGTAAGCGAGTGGACCCGCGACCAGGCACGTGCCCTCATGGGCGAGCTGGGCGTCGACGTCCCGATTCGGGTCGTCCTCCTCGGCGCGGATCCGGCCCATTTCCATCCGGGAGCGGATGCGGCGCAGGTGCGGCTGCGGCACGGCATGGCGGACGGCGTTTGGATGCTGACGGTGGGCGGGAGCGCGCCACACAAGGGAGTCGACACTGTATTTCGCGCCCTCGCCGAGCTTAAGAAGGGCCGCCCCACCCTGCGCTACGCGGTGGCGGGCGCCGGCCGCCACACCGAGGCGCTGCGGCGGCTCGCCGACGCCCATGGCGTCGCCGACCGTGTCGTGTTCATTCCCGATGTCACCGAAGCGGAGCTGCCCGGGCTCTATCGCGCTGCAGATCTCTACCTCGGCGTTTCCCGGCGTGATGGCCGCAGTGTGGAGGGCTTCGGCATTGCGCTCGCCGAAGCCAGTGCCTCGGGGCTGCCGGTCATCGCGGGTCGCAGCGGTGGCATTCCCGAGCTGGTGCGTGATGGCGAGACGGGATTGCTGGTGGATCCTGAACGCACCGGGCCGTTAGTGGAGACCATCGAGCGCCTGCTCGACCACCCCCAGGTCGCGCGGCGCCTGGCCGACGCCGGCCGCGCCGAGGTGGAGCGGTATTTCAACTGGGAGCGGGTGGTGGGGGAATTGCGCGAGATTGAAGAGGGCGTAGGGCATAGGGCATAGGGCGTAGGGCTTGGAGCTTGGGGTCGCGGCATCGCATGGCCATTCGCCGATGACGGGCGGACATCGTAGGGGCGGCCCGCGGCATCGCATGGCCATTCGCCGATGACGGGCGGACATCGTAGGGGTGGCCCGCGGCATCGCATGGCCATTCGCCGATGACGGGCGGCCATCGTAGGGGCGGCCCGCGGCATCGCATGGCCATTCGCCGATGACGGGCGGACA
>CBINCZ010000092.1:0-7582 GCA_966249295.1 uncultured Gemmatimonadales bacterium | reverse complement strand
CGCTCGACGGCGAGCACACGCTGGCGGAGGTGGCCCGGGCGCTCACCGAAGAGGGGTTGCCGGTGAGTGAAGCCGCGCTCGGCGCGTTCGTGCAATCCCTTTCGCGGATGGGCCTGCTGGTGCGATCACTGGGCGAGCGCACCGTGCTGGAACTCGAGCGGCTGCGCGCCGAGCGGCGCCAGCGGCGCCGGCCCACCCTGTTCAAGGGCGAGCTCACCCGCATGCGATGGTCGGTTGGCGATCCCGACGGCGCCTTCGATCGCTGGATGCCCCGGCTGCGCTTCTTTTTCCGGCCCACGTTCTTCGTCGTATCGGCGCTGGTGTTCGTCGCCTATCTCCTGGTCATCGCCCTCAAGTGGGGAGAGTTCCGCGCCGAACTGGCGTCACTCTACCATCCAGCCGATTACACGCTGGGCAAGGTCGTTGTCTTCTGGGGCACCGCGCTCGGCCTGATCGCGATACATGAGCTCGGGCATGGCGTCACCTGCAAGCATTTTGGCGGCCATGTGCATGAGCTGGGCGCCATGCTCATCTATTTCCAGCCGGCCTTCTACTGCAACGTGAATGACGCCTGGACCTTTCCCGAGCGGCGTGCGCGACTCTGGGTCACGGCCGCCGGCAGCTGGATCCAGCTGGTGCTGGCCGGCGTGGGTGCCATCATCTGGTGGCTGGTGACGCCGGGGACGGTGCTGTCGCAGGCTGCCGTCGCCGCCATGCTCATCGGTGGGCTCACCACCGTGATCGCCAATGCCAATCCGCTGATGCCGCTGGATGGCTATTACGCGTTGAGCGACTGGCTGGAGATTCCCAACCTGCGGCAGCGGGCCCTCGCGCACGTCAGCTGGCTGTTCAAGGCCAGGGTGCTGCGGATCGACGCCGAGATGCCGCCCAGTGACGAACGAGAGCGGCGGGTCTTCTTCATTTATGGCGTGCTGTCGGCCGCGTATATCACGATGATGCTGACCCTGGTGGCGGCGATCGTCTATGGCTGGGCCGCGGGAACTTTCGGCCTTGCGGGAGGCCTCCTGGTTGTCGGCGCCATCCTGCTCATGGCCTGGCCCCGCCTCCGCCAGTGGGGCCGCACCCTGCGCGCCGCGGCCCGGGAAGCACGGGTGCGCTGGCGCGGTTCACCGGCCATGCGGTGGCTGGCCATCGGCGCCGCGTTGCTCGCGCTGGTCCTGCTGGTGACGCCGTGGCCGGTGACATTGTCGGGCCGTTTCGTGGTGGCGCCCGTGCGGGTGACGCGCCTCGCCGCTCCCGACAGCGGGGTCATCGTCCGGGTGATGGCGCGTGAGGGCATGCAGGTGACCGCCGGCATGCCGTTGCTGGAGGTCAGGAATTTCGACCTGGAACGAGCCGGCATCGATGCCGCGCGCGCGAGCGATTCGCTTGCCCGGCTCGAGCGTGCCGCCCGTGCCCAAGGCGACGTCGCCCTTGCTGTCCAGCTGTCTGACGCACACTCGGCGGCGGATGAGCGAGCGGGTGGCATCGCGTCACGGGTGCAGGCGCTGCTGCTGCGCGCGTCCAGCGCCGGCGCGGTTCTGACGCCGAGGGTTGAAGAGATGCTGGGCCGTCCCGTGGCAGCGGGCGACGTGCTGGTGGAGCTCGCCGACGCCGGGCCGAATGAAGGCCGGCTGCAGCTCGACGGCGCGGGCACCACGCTGGTCCAGCCCGGCGCACCCGTGCGGCTGCTGCTCGATGATGGACGCATGGCGCACGGCACGGTGACGAGCGTGACCCCGGCCATGACCGGCTCGGGAGGCGAAGCGCGCGTCGGGATCAAGGGCGCCGCCTGGAGGGCCGGAAGCGTGGGCCGGGCGCGCGTGACGATCCGGCGCTCCACCATGGCCGGCGCGCTCTGGTGGCGGCTCCGCGCGCTGCTGCGAACCGACCTGTTCCTCTGAGGTCCATTTACCGGTGTCCCGTTTTTCGGGGAGTCCATGGCACGTGATCTGGTAACCATCCTCAATGAGGCGCTCAAGGGCCGGTACGTCGTTGAGGAGCTGGTCGGCAAGGGCGCGGCGGCCCGCGTGTTTCGCGCCCGAGACGGCAATGGACGGACGGTGGCGCTCAAGGTACTGCACCCGGAACTGCTGGTCAGTGCCGTCGCCGATCGCTTCTTCCGCGAGATTGAGCTGGCCCGGGACCTGGACCATCCCCACATCGCCCGGCTGCTCGATTCTGGCAGCGCCGACTGGGTGGTGTACTACGCCATGGAGTTCGTCGAGGGTCCCACCTTGACCGAGATGCTGTCGGCCAACGGCGCCATGACCCACGCGGACGCGCTCGCGTTGGCGGACGATCTCCTGGGTGCCCTCGAGTACGCCCATGGACGCGGGGTGGTGCATCGCGACGTGAAGCCGGACAACATCCGGATTTCGCCAACCGTCGGCGCCGTCCTGCTGGATTTCGGCATCGCGCGCGCGGTCGCCGCCACTGGCGCCAACCGGCTCACCATGGCCGGCATGACTGTGGGCACCGCCGGTTACATGAGCCCGGAACAGGTGACCGCCGAGCCCGACCTCGATTTCCGGAGCGACATCTATTCCTTCGGCTGCGTGCTCTTCGAATGCCTCGCGGGTCAGGCGCCGTACAGCGGCATGAGTGACGCACTGATCATGCAGCGGCATGTGGTGGGCGAACCGGCCGACCTCTCCCGGTTGCGAAGCGACGTGTCTCCCCAGACCAGGCGGGTCATCGAGCGGGCGCTGGCCCGAAGGCCGGCAGACCGCTGGCAGAGCGCGACGGAGATGCGCGAGGCATTACGGGCGCAGCGCTGACCGGCTGCGACCTCGACAGCGCTGCTGCGTCACCGTATCCTGGGACTCGATTCCGGGCGCTCGGATGAACGCGCATGGCTCACGGGTGACCAACATGAGACGACTGCCCGCCGAATATCGCGTGCCGGTGACGCACCAGCATGCCGCGTGACCTGCTGCCCCGTGTCCGTGACACGCTCGCTGATCTCTATACCGTTGAGCGGGAGATCGGCCACGGGGGTGCGGCGCGGGTGTTCCTGGCACGGGACCGGCAGGGCAGGGAGGTTGCGCTCAAGATCCTGCGTCCCGAGCTCCGGGCCGGGATCCAGGGCGAGCGCTTCCTGCGCGAGATCCGGATCGCCTCGCAGCTGGTGCACCCGCGCGTCGCGTCGATTCTGGACTGGGGCGAGCGCGACTGGATCATCTACTTCGTCATGCCCTTCATCCAGGGCGCCACCCTCCGCACCTGCCTGCAGAGCGTCCGTCACCTCGCCATCGCCGACACCATTCGCGTCGGGCGCGAACTGCTGGAAGCGCTCGAAGCAGCACACCGGCACGGAATCGTGCATCGGGACGTGAAGCCCGACAATCTCATCGTCTCTCCCACCGGGGTCATCCTGGTCGACTTCGGCATCGCCCGCGCCGTTGAAGCGGCGGCCACCGACCGGGTAACCCTCTCGGGCGTGGCGGTCGGCACCGCATCGTACATGAGCCCGGAGCAGGCCCGTGCCGACCAGGAGATGGATCCGCGATCCGACATCTACTCCGTGGCGTGTGTACTGTTCGAGTGCCTGGCCGGCCGGGCGCCCTTCAGCAATCCCAACGAGGCCACGCTGGTGCAGCAGCACCTGACCCTCGCCGCACCCGATGTGCGGACCTTCCGGCCCGACACGCCCCCCTCGCTCGCCACCGCCATCGCCCGCGGCCTCAGCAAGGCGCCGGAGGAGCGGTGGCAGAGTGCGGGGGAGATGAGGGAGGGACTGGAGGCGTCGTAGGTCGTACGTCGTAGGTCGTAGGAGCCGGATGAGGCCCCGGTTATCTTGCAGGCGCTTAGCGCTCACGACTTTCGACACACGACCTGCGACTCCCCATGCGCCACTTCCTCTCCATCCCCGACTTCTCCCGCGCCGAACTGATCGAGCTGTTCGACCTGGCTGCCCGCATGAAGCGGGGGGAGCATGCCGACCAGCCGCTCCTCGGCAAGACACTGGGGATGATCTTCACCAAGAGCTCCACCCGTACCCGAGTCTCGTTCGAGGTGGGCGCAGCACAGCTGGGCGGACGGGCCATCTTCCTCAGCAGCCGGGACATCCAGCTGGGCCGAGGCGAGCCGATCAAGGACACGGCGCGGGTGCTCTCGCGCTACCTCGACATGATCATGATCCGCACCTTTGCCCACGCGGATGTCGAGGAGCTGGCCCGCTACGCCAGCATCCCCATCATTAACGGGCTCACCGACCTGCTGCATCCCTGCCAGATCCTGGCCGACCTGCTGACGGTACGAGAGAACCTGGGCGGCTGGGAAGGGAAGACCATCGCCTGGGTGGGCGACGGCAACAACATGGCCCACAGCTGGATCAACGCCGCCGGCGTGCTCGGCTTCGAGCTCCGGCTCGCCTGTCCGGAGGGCTACGACCCTGATCCCGATATCTTCAAGCGCAACCAGTCCCTGACGAAGCTGTCGCTCCATCGCGACCCGCGGGAGGCGGTGCGGGGCGCGCACGTGGTGAACACCGACGTCTGGGCCTCGATGGGACAGGAAGAAGAGCAGAAGGCGCGGGAACGCGCCTTTGCCGGCTTCTGCGTGGACGAGGCCCTCATGGCGCTCGCCGATAAAGGTGCCATCTTTCTCCACTGCCTCCCCGCCCACCGGGGAGAGGAAGTGACCGACGCCGTCATCGAAGGCCCGCAGTCGCGGGTCTTCGACGAAGCGGAAAACCGGCTGCACGCGCAGAAGGCGTTGATGGCGATGTTGAGTCGTACGTCGTAAGTCGTACGTCATACGACCTGCGACCTACGACTTCCCTTATGACCTACGACCTACGACTTATGACTAACCTCCGGCAAACCCCTCTTCACGCTCTCCACATCGCCCTCGGCGCCAGGATGGTTCCCTTTGCCGGTTATGAAATGCCGGTGCAGTATCCGACCGGCATCACGGCGGAACACCAGGCGGTGCGCACCAATGTGGGCATCTTCGATGTCTCGCACATGGGCGAGTTCGAGGTCACCGGCCCCGATCGAAACGCCTTCGTGAACCGGGTGACCTGCAACGACGTCGGGGCGCTGGCGTCGGGGCAGGTGCAGTACTCGGCCATCCTCACGAAGGAAGGCACCTTCGTGGACGACTGCACCGTGTACCGGTTCGACGACAAGATCATGATCGTGGTCAACGCGTCGAACCGCGAGAAGGCCTGGAAGCACATCGTGGACCTCAAGGGCGGCGCCAACGTGCGGCTCCGCGACATCTCGGACGAAATCGGGCTGCTCGCAGTGCAGGGGCCGCGCGCTGAGGCCACCGTGCAGCCGCTCACCGAGCTCCGGCTCAGCGATGTCGAGTATTACCACTTCACCACCGGGCGGGTGGCCGGGGTGGACTGCTTCGTCTCACGCACTGGCTACACTGGTGAGGACGGGTTCGAGCTGTACTGCCGGGCAACAGACACCGAGAAGCTCTGGAAGGCGCTCACCGACGCCGGGGCAGTTCCCATCGGGCTCGGCGCCCGGGATTCCCTGCGACTGGAAATGGCGTACGCGCTCTACGGAAACGAGATCGACGATACCATCACTCCACTCGAAGCGGGACTCGCGTGGATCGTCAAGCTCGACAAGGGCGCCCCCTTTGCCGGGGCCGACGCGCTCCGGGCACAGAAGGAACGCGGCGTCACCCGCCGTCTGGTGGGATTCAAGACGGAAGGGAAAACCTTCCCGCGCCACGGTTATCCGGTCCATTTCGAAGGACGCCAGGTGGACATCGTGCGAAGCGGCACCGTGAGCCCGTCGCTGGGTTACGGGATCGGTACCACCTATCTGCCTGTGGGCAACACCAAGCCGGGAACGAAATTCGAGATCGAGATCCGGGGGCAGAAAGTTCCGGCCGAAGTCGTGACCCGGCCGTTCTACACCAACGGCTCGGTGCACAAGGCCAAGTAGCCGCGATGCGCATCGCCGTGCTCACTGTGTCGGATGCCGGGAGCCGGGGCGAACGGGAAGATCTCTCCGGCCCTGCCATCGCGCAGTGGGCCATGGCGCGGGGCTATGAGGTCGTGGCGCGGGAGATGGTGCCGGACGAGCGGCACGACATCAGCGAATGGCTCCTGCGCTGGGCCGACAACGACTCGGCGGACGTGGTGCTCACCACCGGCGGTACCGGGCTCGCCCCTCGCGATGTTACTCCCGAAGCCACGCGGCCCATTCTCACCAAGGAAGCCTTCGGCATCGCCGAGGCCATCCGACTCAGCAGTTATCCCAGGGTGCCATTTGCCGTGCTCTCGCGCGGCGTCGCCGGCGTGCGCGCCCGGACGCTCATCGTGAATCTCCCCGGCAGCCCCAGCGGCGTGCGCGACGGCCTCGCGGTGCTCGAGCCGTTGATCGAGCATGCTGTGGGGCTGGTGCGAGGGGAGAGCAGTGGGGGGCATTGAGGGCAGAAATGCTGAAGGCTGAAAGCTGAGGGCTGAAAGCTGAAGGCTGAAAGCCGCTAGCTTCACCTTAAGCCTTAAGCCTTAAGCCTTAAGCCTTAAGCCTTAAGCCTTAAGCCCTAAGTCTTCCCGCCTTCCCATCTTCCCGTCTAACTTCCCCCCATGGCCAGCCAGATCCTCATCACCATGGACGATCTCGAGACCGCCGTCCGCGCCAACGCGGCGCTGGAGGCGGCGGGGTTCACCACTGCCATGGTGAGTTCCATGGATGACGCGGCTGGCGTGCTCCGCCGCGAGCGGCCCGAGCTGGTGATCATCTCCGGTGCGGTCTATGAGCCGCCGGCGCGCCATCTCATGGCGCTGGCCCGGGAAGCGGAAGCATCCACCCTCGCGCTCCTCGAGCCCACCGACTCGGAACGCGCCGAGCGGGTGGGCCGGATTGGCGCCACCGAGGTGCTGGTCAAGCCGGCTGCCGCCGACGACCTGACGGCCATGGCGCGCCGGCTCATCGAGCGCCGGCAGCTGCAGGAACGCACCGGTATCGTCGGCGAGAGTGAAGCAATCCAGGAAGTGCTGGTGAAGATCGAGCAGATGGCGCCGGTCACCAGCACCGTGCTCATCCAGGGTGAGAGCGGCACCGGCAAGGAGCTGGTCGCCAAGGCCATTCACGACCTCTCACCGCGACGCGGCAAGGTTTTTCTCGCGGTCAACTGCGCGGCACTGCCGGAAACACTGCTCGAGAGCGAGCTCTTCGGCCACGAGAAGGGCGCCTTTACCGGCGCCGCGGAGCGGCGTCTCGGCCGCTTCGAGCTGGCGGATGGCGGCACCCTGTTCCTGGATGAGATCGGCGAGATCCCCTTCAGCGTCCAGGTGAAGCTGCTGCGGGTGCTGGAGACCCGCACCTTCTTTCGGCTGGGCGGCACCCAGCCAATCCGAGTGGACGTGCGGGTGGTGGCGGCCACCAACCGCAACCTGCGCGACCTCGTCTCCCTCGGCGAGTTCCGCGACGACCTCTATTACCGGCTCAACGTCCTCAACATCTACCTGCCGCCGCTCCGGGAGCGCCGGGGCGACATCCCGCTCCTGGTCCGGCGATTCACAAGGGAATTCGCACGGATCCACGATCGGACGTTCCGCGGCATCGCGCCGGAGGCGATGGAGCGGCTGGTCAACGCGCCCTGGCCC
>CBINCZ010000091.1:0-7635 GCA_966249295.1 uncultured Gemmatimonadales bacterium | reverse complement strand
CTCGCAGCTGGCGCACAGCCCAGTCGTTGATGGCTTGGATGGCGAGAGAGATATCATCCGGACGGGGATGCGGCCGCGCGAGAAAGAAGACGCTCCCGATCGCAGCCTTGCCGCTGTTCAGGACGATATTATGCCCTCTTTCGACGGCCAACAGCGGCGCGACGAGGATCTCACCGCCGGAACGGGCGAACGAACTTACGTTGCCCCGCGACAATGTTCGAACGGCGGGGGTATCCGGCATCCGCGCCCAAGCCGAGTCTGAGTCCGCGTCGTCGGAGATCAGCTGTATGACTCGGCCGTTCCACTCCGGAATCTGGTTCAGGAACTCCGCTGCCGTCCTGGCTTCCACGTAGCTGCCTACCAGCAGGAGGATCCGACGGCGCTCGGGGTCCTCGATCTCATCCAGTTCCGCGTCCAGCATGCTCACAGCGTCGGTGAGGCTCCGATCGGGCACGGCCAACTGATGCAGCATCTGCAGCAATGCATCCGGGCGTTGCTCCGGATCACATCCCGAAAGCCTTACCGGCCTGTCGCTGTCTGGCCAGTAGAGGAACTCCTTGCGGAACTCGGTCGCCAGGATGGCCTGGATCTCCTCCTCACGGGGACGCAGGATGGCCCCGACTGGGACATGCAGATGGTATCTACTGGACGTCCCCGCCCAGCTTGTTGCCGACATGAGCAGTACGTTCGGTGCGGGCCGCCCATCCACCTCGGCGAGATCACCAAGGCGGGTGAGCAACTCGCGGCCGACGCCGTTGCAGCGGAAGAACCGGAGTTCGCCGCTACGGTCACCATCGCGTTCTCGGTCGTCGTGCCGAAATTGGAAGCCGAGGACGTTGCCCATCGGCGACTCGGGCAGGACGGGCTCGTAGTCCTTGGGTGGCCTCCGCGATAGGACATTGGAGGTGGCTTCGAGATTCATCGCCGCCTCCACTCGCGGCCACAGGATCGTCATGAAGTTGAGCCGACTGTGCAACGCGGCCAGCAATAGCGTGAATTCGAACCGGGTTGCCTGCACGTCGAGCTCGTCCTCGATCTCGGGATCCCGGCCCACAGCTTCTACGAGGGTCCTACGCAGCCGGTCCCGTGTCATTGATCCGTGCGGGGCGTGCAACAGCTCGAGTGCCAGGTGGACGAAGGTGTTGACCAGATCGGTGACCTCGTCGTCTTCTCCTCTCGGCTGGGCCTGGTGGAGAGGGTCGTCGCGGAACCGGGAGAGGGCCGCTTCCACGAGTTGAACCTGTGGCGGGGGATCGCTCTGGTCGATTCCCGGGAACCAGCTCTTGATCAGCAACGAGTGCAGGGTGAAGGCGCTGAAGTAATCGACGCTGATCCACTTACGGAGGTCGTCGTCCTTGACGAGCAACGCGTAGATCCGGTCGGTGGCCGCGCTGACGGTGTTGACCGCGTTCGTCCAGTCGTCGACGTCACGGGCCGATAGCTGCAGGCGCCCGTCACGGGCCATCTGCTGGAACTTGTGAACGGCAACCTCGTCGAACCATGAATTCGGTGATCTGCCGACCAATGTGCTCGCCGGCGCGAAAGCCGTGTCGAGCTGCATCTGCACCCTGTCGGCTTCATCGATGATGATCAGGTCACTGCGCCTGCCTGCCAGTTCCAAGTAGCGTAGTTGCTCAACTTGAAGGTGCTGGGGTACCGCGCTGTGCACGAGGCCGGCAGGTGTGGCGACCCAGATCTGCGCGTCCACGAGTTCGCGGGCACCGTGATGCCGAGGGCAGCGATTCCACAACGGGCACAGCTGGCGTTTCGGCTTGGGCTGACGCGTCTTGGGCGCAGTGTCGAGGTCTGAGGCGGAGGATTCCTCGATCTCATCGGGCACTGTGTAGAGCGACAAGCATGGGGCTTCGTTGATCCCCAGCGGCGCCCGGGCTTCGAAGCCACGCAGAGCGTCCACCGGACAAGCGCTGCTCAAGTAGGCGAAGCCGGGATCGTTGTGCGCAAGCATGGTGGCGGCGCCTGCTGTCGCCGTTCGCCGGTGCAAGCGGCTGATGTTGCGTTCCCGGGTCGAGTGCCCCAGCACAGGGGCAGCGGTGAGGCCCAGCTTTTTGAACTGCTCCACGACGGTAAGGGTCTCAGCGACGTCACCGACCACAATGGTGACACGCCGTTTTTGCTTGCCCGCCACATGGAAGGCGAGAATGTCTCGGATTGTGGACTTTCCTGCGCCGACCATTCCGACCAGATGAAGAAGACGGTCCACCCGCAGTTTGCGCTGGCGGATAAACCTGCCGTCCTCATCATCCCGGACCAACAGCCTGACGCGCTTCAGCCGCCACGACCATCTACTGCCCCGGGTAGCGCCGTTAGCCTGCTCGGTTTTGTCCATTTCGGCGGCGGCCTTTTCGAGCTCCTCCCAGGTGACCTCGATAGGGTTGCCTTCACCTGCGGGAGGCGCGTACAGGTCGTGCGCCTTCGGTGTTGAATCCACCAGGAGGTCGGGGGTGAACGTGACGGAGTGTTCCCGGTCCCTCGCCCGGAAGGTGTGCTCGCCTGCCTCAGCCAGCGGGATCTCACGCGTGGCGTAGTCCGGCGCGGTCGTGAGGAGGTCCTCGTAGACCTCGAAACGCTTCACGGCCCGCGACGGATTCCGGCGTCCCGGGACATCGTCGAGATCGTCCAGGTCATAACCGCGGAGTTCCTGTGGGACCTTGAGGTAGCGCCCAAGGTTGTCACGCCAGGTCTTAGGCCGTCGAAGGTCCCAGAGATAGTGTCGAGCGCGCAGCACACGAAGCCGCTGCTCCTCACTTTGGAGATCACCGAACGCCTCGGCAATGGGGTAACCGCCCAGGAGCGTCCAGGCGTCTTTAGCTGACCGCGTGGGCATGACGCACATGAGCAGATAAAGACCGAGTTCGACGTCAAGCAGATCACCAGGCCGGAATGCATCCAGCTTTGCCGGCCAGACATCGTTGAGCTGGGCCGGGGAACACCTACGGTGCCAGCCGCTACGGTCACGCATGCCGCCCCCTTGTCTTGTTCCGGACCGACGCGACCAGTTTGAGAAACGCCTGATCGTCCAGCAGCGTGATCTGGTCGGCCAGCTCGCCTGGCAGATGCCGGGCGAAGATCCTCCCGTAGGCGTCGTTGTCCTCGAACCGATACCGCGGGACAACGAGGAAAGCCCGATCGTAGGGCGGCTTCCTCCGGAACGGCCTCGTCGTCCGAGCGAGCAGGACTGGATTCACGCGGTCCTTCACATCTACCGCCCACGCCTGTCCGCCGGGCAGAGCCACCCTGAGGTCGTAGGCGTCGTAGTTCGGCCACATCTCTGGCTTGATTCCGTACCTGGTGATCAACGCCTGTTCCAGGTCGGTCTCCGCCAGGCCCGGACTTGTGATGAACATGCGCAACGGCCTGCTGAGCTGGAACACGCCCCCTCTGTTGGGGGGCAACTCAGTCCCGGTGGTCGTTCTTCCGTCCCGGCGGCAGCGGTCGAGCTCACAGCGGAATCCACCCCAGCTTGTCGGCACCATCAGGCACCGGCAGCGTGCGCACTGCATGAACGTGCCTTTTCGCTGGTAGGAGGTGGGCGCGGACTCGTAGCAGCGTTTCAGAATCGGATGCAGCAACAGCCCGAACTCTGGATCTCCGCCAAGTTCGGCGAGCTCCGCGCCCGTGAGAACCGGCTTGGTAGTCAGGTGACGCCGGAAGGCGGTGTAGGCATCGGGCGCCTCCGCGTCGCGACAGACCGCGATCGCCTCCAGCAGCCGTTCGTTCTCGAACAACTCGGCTGCGGGATCAGCGGCGTGCACCTCCCACTCCAAGCAAGTCTGGGTGGGGGTGCGCGTGTCCTTGTCAACCAGGAGGCCGTCACCTCCGAGCAGCTCCTCGGACACGGATACCGGCCACTTGACCAGCGGGCGTGTGGCCGCCCACGACACCATCTCCGCGACGCTGCCCGGCGGCTGCTCGTTCTTCTTGAGGCAGTGCAAAACCAGGTGGTTGTAGGCGTTCTGCACCTTCGCCGGGTAGGCGGGGCTCGACACTGAACGTTGACGGGACAATGTGACCAACGCCGTAGCAACCAGACGCATGAGTACTTCACCGTCGAAGAACGCCGACGGAGCGGGTGCCTGGTTGGATTCGATCATCACAGCGCCTTCGCCTTCACGCGGCCGCCTCGGAGTAGCTCGCACACCACCTGGATACAGGACACCACTGACACTTCTTGCCGGGCCGAGCCTCAAAGGCCGCGTCAGCCCGCCACGGCCCCGCGTACCGCCGAAGGACCGAGAGTGCCTTCTCCAGACGGCCTCCCTCGAACGGATCGATGATCTGCAGGTCAGATCCCTCAGGCCGGAGGATCTCGACCTCCACCCGTGAGCCATTCAGATCGCCTCCGAGAGCACCCCGAGCCAGCGCGACGACACCGAGGGCCAGTTGCGGAAACTCCTCGAGCACGTCGTCGTGGAACCAACGCTCCCTCTGTGTGGTCTTGAGTTCCCGCCACACCCAGGAACCGTCCTCTAGGTAGAGGAGATCGGGCTTGGCGACGACAATGACCTGGGCCGCAGTGTCGTGAAACGCCCGCTTCGCCTCTACCTCGACGCGTTCAACGACGTCCTCAGCCTGGAAGGGGCAGGCATCGACATGATGGCGAAGCATGCGAGCACCGACCTCGGCGAGGTCCTCGGGAACCCGCCAACGTCCCCCGGTCCAGTTCGTCCCTGAGGGCGGCATGTCCGCGAGCGAGCACGCAGGATGATTGTCACGGCGATGCAAGTTTTCGATCAAGCGGTGGACCGCCTGACCAAGCTTGGCCGAATCGGTGTACTCGCTTTCTGCCGGAAGGTGCAGGGACCGTAGATGCGCCTGCGCCGGGCAGTCCAAGTAGTACCGAAGAGTCGAAATGGACACCTTCCGGAGCGGAGCCCGTCGCGAGGGCAAACCCAGGATTCCAGGCACGCGTGGCAACGCCGTACACCCGGTCATCTGCTTACAGCCGAAGCACGAGCCACCTGTCGACAGACTGCCGGCCGAGACGACCTTGGACACGTGCTGATGACCATGCTGACGGTAGTAACTCTCTGCCTCCGCGACGCTGCCTTCGAACTGGACCCTGTCCCGCCCGTCCGCCAGACCGACCTCCACGATCCTTATGCCTTGGACCTGGTCGGCCGTTCCGTCCAGCAATGGGAAACGATCACTCCAAGGTTTCGGCCACTCGGCCGGACTCCCAAACGCAGCCACATAGGCCGCGATACCTATCTCCCCAGGCGATGAATCCTTAGCCGCCCCCTGGCGCAGCCGCCGGTATTCACGAACGCTTCCGTCAAAGGACTCGTAACGTCGCCACCAGGCATACAACTCCCAGAACTTCTCTCCTCCACGCTGTACGACCCAGTACGGCTGGACCGGTTTGAGGCTCTCGTGGCTCTCCTGATACAAGCGAACCGCGTGATCCACATAGCGCAAATGTCCCTCATGCACCGCCCGTGACCTGCTCCGTAGCTCGGCAAGCGCAAACTCGACCGGGACATCTTCAAACTCGATCCGATCCAGAGCGTCCATGACGGGCCCCAGTGCGAAGGTCTCCAGGCGCTCCCGTGGCAGCCGCGAACGCACTGCCGCGCGCAGCGCAGGCCGAGCCTTCGCGGCAGCGAAGGAGGGACACGAATGCTCCTCATCGCCAGCAGTGCCTGGTCCGACCCGCAGCAGTCCCTCATCCCCCACCAGCCACGGGGGTTTCCGCCATACGACGTCCACTGCTCTCCCGACACGTCGACGTATGGCCGCGACACGCCGTGTACGGCCAAGAGATTTGGGCTTACAACAGGAGAACACAACTACTAGATCAACAAGTGTCAAAGACGGAGGAAAGTCTCACAGAGGAGGTCAAACGATCCTGTCACTCGGTCGTGAGCATCCACCGACAGCATCGAGCAGGGCCGACCCGCGCTCGAAGGAGGCGCTGCTGTGGTTCCTCGATCGGAGTGGTGTGTGGAAACGAGACCTGCTCGCAGGTGAGGGCCGTAATGTCCGACGGGTGGCGGCGCAGGGCCGGAAGCGTCGCGGGACAGGCCACGACACCGCCCTCGCCCCGGGATGATGGGCGGTTGTGCTGTTGCGACTGGCCTACTTGACCGTGGCGAACACGTTCGCGGTGCTGCGTCTGCTTCCGATGACCGACCGGGCGAAGGACGCCGAGATCTTGGTGCTGCGCCATCAGATCACGGTGCTGGAGCGCCAGTTGGACGGGGCGAGGGTGCGGTTCACCGGTCCGGACCGGGCACTGCTGGCGGCGCTGCTGCACCGGTTGCCTCGTGGTGTACTGCGCCGGATGCGGCTGCTGGTGCGGCCGGACACAGTGCTGCGCTGGCACCGGGACCTGATCGCGGGTCGGCACGCCGCCCGGTCCAGACCCAAGCGGCCGGGCCGCCCACCGACCGCCCGCTCCATCCGGGCCCTCGTCCTTCGCCTGGTGCGGGAGAACCCGGGCTGGGGCTACCGGCGGGTGCATGGCGAGTTGCTGGTGCTCGGCGTCAAGATTGCGGCCTCCACGGTATGGGAGATCCTCAAGGACGCCGGTATCGACCCGGCGCCCGAGCGTTCCGCCACCACCTGGGCCGGGTTCCTGCGATCGCAGGCTGAGGCGCTGCTGGCGTGTGACTTCCTGGAGACCGTGACGCTCACCGGCGCCCGCATGTACGTGCTGGCGGTCATCGAGCACCACACCCGCCGTGTCCGGGTTCTGGGCGCCACGGCCCACCCGACCGCCCCGTGGGTGACCCAGGCGGCGCGGAACCTGGTCATGGATCTGGAGGACGCGGGTTGCCGGGCACGGTTCCTGATCCGCGACCGGGACGGCAAGTTCCCGGAGATGTTCGACGCCGTCCTGGCCGATGCCGGCATCAGGGCGGTGCTGACCGGGGTGCGGATGCCCAGGATGAACGCAGTGATGGAGCGGTGGGTGCAGACCTGCCGCCGTGAACTCCTCGACCGAACGCTGATCTGGAACCAGCGCCACCTGCTCCATAACCTCCGCGAGTTCGAGACCTTCTACAACGCACACCGCCCGCACCAAGGCATTGCCAACTCACGCCCGTTGAAGCCGCTGCCTCCACCGATCACCGAACCAGACCAAATCGCTCACCTAGACATCCGAAGAAGGCAACGGCTGGGCGGAATACTCAACGAGTACGAACATGCCGCTTGACCTGCGCGAACGTAGTTTTCGGCAAGCGCAAGGTTGGCGGCCGTTGTACTTCTCGCCCTGCGCAGGGGTGTAGTCCATGAGCGGATTTGCCTGCAGGCTGGATGGTCCCCGACGTCGTGGGTGGCGCGGCACTATTTCCGGGCGGTGGGTAGAGACCACGTTCTGACCCCCACGGCTTTGCCCCCGCGCGGGAGGCTACCTCCAGCCGGTCCGGTGTTCGACCCAGACGGCGGCCGCGACGGCAGCCCGCGCCGGGTAGGCCCGCAGATAGGGCACACCGTGCGGCGCCAGCTGCCGCGACATCCACGCCCAGTATCCGGCGAAGGCGACCGTGTAAGCGGTCACGGTCTCGGGCGCAGGCCTAACCGACCGGATAGGTCACGGTGCTCGGCCGTTGCCGCGGCTAGTACGGCAGCAGCATTTCGTTAGGTGAGCTGCGGATATGCGTGTTCGAGTGG
>CBINCZ010000090.1:0-7745 GCA_966249295.1 uncultured Gemmatimonadales bacterium | reverse complement strand
TCTCAGCTCCCAGCACCACCAACACCTGCCCCTTCTCCACCGCAGCCCCGGCCCCCCCCTTGACCTCCGCCACCACCCCCGGAGCGGGGGCCTGGAGCTGGTTTTCCATCTTCATGGCTTCGAGCACCACCAGCGGGGCCCCGGCCGCCACTGACTGGCCTGCTTCCACCTGGACCCGCACGACAAGCCCCGGCATGGGGGCCTTGAGGACCCCGCCTCCCGCCGGCCCTGCCGCCGGTCCCGTGAGGCTCCGGATGTGCCGGGTCCGCTGGTCCAGAACTTCCACCTCAAAGGACCGGCCCTGCCTGCTGACGGCCCACTGCCCTCGACCCAGCGGCTCACACGTGACCGTGGTGGCGCGTCCGTCCAGGGTCAACGACTGCAGCGGGGTGCCGGCAACCTGGTCGAGCGAGGCGTGGACGCTGGAGCCCGCGACTGTCACCTCGTCTCCCGTGATCTCCACCTCGACTTCACGTCCGTTCACCGTAACCCAGTATTTCACGCGTGCTCCATGACCGCGACCGTTTCCACGTGCGCGGTCTGGGGAAAGAGGTCGTAAGCCCGGCAGCTCCGCAGCCGGAACGATGCAAGCCGGGCGAGATCCCGGGCCAGGGTCGCCGGATCGCATGAGATATAGACGATGCGCCTGGCTCCCGAGCTGTTCAACTGCCGCACTGCCTGCTCGTGCATCCCCGCGCGAGGCGGGTTGGTGATCACGCCAGCGGGTCGAGGCAGCGACGCGAGTGAGTGCTCCACCGCCCCGGCGATGCGGCGGGCCGGTGGACCGTTCCGTTCCGCCCACTCGACCGCATGCCGGTCGAGCTCCACGCTCGAGACGAGCGCGCCCTGCTCCACCAGCAGGGCCGTGGTCTCGCCCAGCCCAGCGTAAAGGTCCCAGAGCTGCTCACCGGCCACCGGCGCCAGCATGGCGACCGCGTCCCCACGGATCCTGGCGCCCATCGCAGGATTCACCTGCTCAAAGCTTGTGGCTGACGAAGCAGCAGCCTCTCCCGCCACTCGACGGGCGCTCTCCGACTCCTGTGCGGTCCACAGGGTGGCCGTCACGCCCTCGTTCGAGAGCTCGGACGCGAGCGCTTCAGCCTGTTTCCACGTGACCCCAGGTGGCACCGTGGCGATCACGTGCCGGCTCCCGTCCTGGCCCAGCCGGAGTGCGAGGCGCACCAGCCGCTGCGGCAGGAGCGCACGGCGGGCCTTGAGCAGGAGCCAGAGCTCCTGCAGCGCCGGGTGCGCGATCAGGCAGCGGTCCAGTTCAAACGCATCGGCGGGGCGATCGAGCGGGCGGAGGCCAATACGCCCACCCACGGCGTGCAGCGAGAGCCGAGTGCGGTAGCCCCATTCTTCTGGCGTCGCCTCGATCGGCGGATCCTCGATGTCGAACTTGCCGATGCGACGGAGCGCGTCGCCGACGATTCGCCGGCGCGCCTGCAACTGGGCGGGCGTGTCCAGGTGCTGGAGCTGGCAACCACCGCAGGAATCGCGGGTGTAGTGCGGGCACGCCGGTTCGACCCTCCCCGGTCCTGGCTGGATGACACGGGCGACGCGGGCCCTGGCGAACCCGCGCTTCCGCTGGATGTCACGCAGCTCTACCTGGTCGCCTGGGGCCGTCCGGGGTACGAAGACCGTGAGTCCGTCAGGCAGGCGTGCTACACCGTCGCCACCGGCGGCGATGCGCAGGATCGCTACTGCAGCGCTTCGCGCCGGCTCAGTCGCGCCCACTCGGATTCCGTGACGTCGGCCGCGCCATTGACCGGCACCCGTTTGCGGCGCCGCTGCTCATCTTCCGCCAGCGCCGCGGCGACAGCGACCGTGGTGAGCTCGGCATCATCGGGCTCGACCTGCAGCAGGTCGGACCGGCGCTCGAGAAACTGGATGTCAATATCGCCGGCAACGAAAGCGGGGTCGGCGAGCAGACGCGCATGAAACTGCTGGTTAGTCGCGACTCCGTGCAGTTGCAGCTCATCCAGGGCCCTTCGCATACGGGTGATCGCCTGCTCCCGAGTCGGCGCCCACACAATGAGCTTGGCCAGCATGGAGTCGTAGTACAGCGTTACCTCGGTGCCCACCTCGATCCCTGCATCCCACCGCACGCCCGGCCCGGCCGGCGGTCGAAGCCAGGACACTCGGCCAGTGGTCGGCAGGAAGCCGCTCGCCGGGTCCTCACTCGTGATCCGGCACTCCATGGCCCAGCCGCGCGGATGGAGCGTCCCGGTGTGCACCCGCATCCGTTCGCCACCGGCGATCCGCAGCTGCTCGCGCACCAGGTCCACGCCGTAAACCAGCTCGGTGACGGGATGTTCCACCTGGATGCGAGTGTTCATCTCGAGAAAATAGAAGCGGCCGCCGGCGCCGAGGAGGAACTCGCAGGTGCCCGCGCCGCGATAACCGACCGCTTCCGCTGCCGCCACCGCGGCTGCACCCATTTCGGACCGCAGCGCAGCCGATACCGCCACCGAGGGCGCCTCTTCGACCAGTTTCTGGTGCCGCCGCTGGATGGAGCATTCGCGTTCGCCCAGGTGGGTGGTGCGTTCGTGATCGGCCAGCACCTGGATTTCCACGTGCCGCGGCCGCTCGATGAATTTCTCGAGGTACACCGACGCATCGCCGAACGCCTTGAGCGCTTCCGAGGCCGCGGTTTCGAGGGCGGAGGCGAGTTCGTGCTCCTCCTCCACCATGCGCATCCCCTTGCCGCCGCCACCCGCGGCCGCTTTCACCATGACGGGAAATCCGATCTCCCGGGCGAGCTTGAGCGCGGCCGAGGCCTTCTTCACCGGCGCGGAGCCGCCCGGCACGATCGGCACGCCCGCCGCCGCCATCCGGCGACGCGCCTCGGTCTTGTCGCCCATGGCCGCGATGGCGGCGGGCGGCGGGCCCACCCAGACGAGGCCGGCATCTTCCACTGCCGTGGCGAAGGCGGCGCGTTCCGCCAGGAAGCCGTAGCCGGGATGCACCGCGTCAGCGCCGCTCCGGCGGGCAGCATCGATCAGCTTGGCGATATCGAGATAGCTCTCGCCAGGAGTGTTGCCGCCCAGCGCCATGGCGAAATCGGCGGCGCGCACGTGCGGGCTCGCGCGGTCGGCATCACTGTGGACCGCGACCGCCTCGAGGCCTTCTTCGTGACAGGCGCGCACGATGCGCAAGGCGATTTCGCCGCGATTGGCTATGAGGACTCTGCGGAGCATGGGAGAAATCTTGGCGAGGGTCAACGCTCAATGGTCAACGGTCTTTGTTCGGCCGCAGACCGCAGACCGTCGACCAGTTACTGCTCACATGAGCCGGCCGGCAGGCTTCCCGCCACCGGCGCGAGGCTCTGGCACAGCAGGCCGTTCTGGCGCGCGGCGGCGCCGTAGATGGAGAGCACGTCGCTGGTCCAGGTGCTTCCGCCATTTGCAACGTCCACCACCAGTGCAGTGAGCGTGAGCGGCACGTCGGGTGCCCGGGCCGTACCATCGCTCACCCGCATGAGCCGGAGCGGCGTCCAGGTCACCGGGGGCATTCCACCCAGGCCAGTGGCGGGCGCGAGGCACAGTGGCCGGCGAGCCGCGACGCTGCTGAGCGCATCAGAGAGCGATTCGGTCGGCGCGACCCCAAGCACCGAAGCCATGCGGGCGCGATACACCGGGTCGGTGGCGTACAGGTCTACCCGCAGCGGGATCAGGTCACGCCGGCCGCTCACCCCCACGGTGCCGTGCCATGCCGCCAGCCACTCCACCTCTGAGCCGGTGATGACCACGCCGTTGGCGGGACAGGACGCTGCGAAGTTGCGTCCGAGCTCGGCCACGATCGGTGGGAGCGGCGGGAGGGCGGCCACCGCGCCCTGTGCCGCCGCCCAGCCGGAGTCTTCCAGCGTCAGCATGGCGCGATCGAGGGTGACCAGCGCGCGATAGAGCGTGGCCGAATCCACGTGGAGGCGGATCGATTCATCAACGGCAACGGAGGCGAGCGAGAGAAAGACGTCAGCGGAGGGATCACCATGGTGGCCGGCGCGGTGCCAGTCACTCGCATCCATGCGATAGAACTTGGCGAGCAGGAACCAGGCACGGCCGTCGCTCTGCGCGACAGCGAGGTAGCGCCCCAGCATCTCGATGCCAAGTCCGCGCTCGCCCTGCCGGTTCAACTCGGCGGCCCTCGGCGCCACGTTCGGATCCACGGCGCCCTGCCCGGACACCGGCATCGGCGCGAGCACCAGCATGGCTCCGAGGGTCGTGACACCGAGACCCCTGCTCCAGTAGCTGCCTGCCATTGGTTGCATCGCACGTAACATGCGGCCACACCCGATTTTCCGCCAGTCAGGCGGGGTCAGAGCGGAATGTTGCCATGCTTCCGGGGCGGGTTGCGGTCCCGCTTGCCGGTGAGCGTCTGCAGGGCGGCGATGAGCCGCGGCCGGGTATCGCGCGGGTCGATCACGTCGTCCACGTAGCCGCGTTCCGCCGCCGCATACGGATTGGCAAAGCGTGCCGTGTACTCGTCAGTGAGCCGCGCCGTTTCCGCAGCCGGATCGGCCGCCTCGCTGATCTCCTTCCGGAACAGGATCTCCACCGCGCCCTTCGGTCCCATGACGGCAATCTCGGCGGCGGGCCACGCCAGGTTGATGTCGCCGCGGATGTGCTTGCTGCTCATCACGTCGTACGCACCCCCGTAGGCCTTCCGGGTGATCACCGTCAGCTTCGGCACGGTGGCCTCGCAATAGGCGAAGAGCAGCTTGGCGCCGTGCCGGATGATGCCGCCGTGCTCCTGCACCACACCCGGCAGGAAGCCCGGAACATCAACAAAGGTGACGATCGGGATATTGAAGCAGTCACAGAACCGGATGAACCGCGCGGCCTTGGTGCTGGCGTTGATGTCCAGCACGCCGGCAAGCACCGCGGGCTGGTTGGCCACGAGGCCGACCGGGCGACCGCCGAGACGGCCAAACCCCACCACGATGTTGTCGGCATAGCCGGCATGCACCTCGAGCACGTGCCCGTCGTCCACCACCCGCCGGAGCACGTCGCGCATGTCATAGGGCTGGTTTGGCGAGGCAGGCACTACATCGAGCAGTCCCTCGTCGCGACGGTCGGCCGGGTCGTCGGTCTGCCGCACGGGTGGCGGGTCGACGTTGTTGCCGGGCAGGAAACCCATCAGCTCGCGGATGGCCTGCAGTGCGGCGGGCTCGCTGTCGAAGGTGAAGTGCGACACCCCCGACACCGATCCATGCACGTCAGCGCCGCCCAGGTCGTCGAAGGTCACTTCTTCGTGGGTGACGGTCTTCACCACGTTGGGGCCGGTGACGAACATGTAACTCACGCCGCGCACCATGAACACGAAGTCGGTGATGGCCGGGCTGTACACGGCGCCGCCGGCGCACGGGCCAAGAATGGCGCTGATCTGGGGCACGACACCGGATGCGAGCGTGTTTCGCAGGAAGATATCGGCGTACCCGCCGAGGGAGACCACGCCCTCCTGGATGCGCGCGCCGCCGGAATCGTTGAGCCCGATGACCGGTGCGCCATTGCGCACCGCGAGATCCATGATCTTGCAGATCTTCTCGGCGTGGGCCTCGGAGAGCGACCCGCCGAAGACGGTGAAGTCCTGGGAAAACACGTAGACCAGTCGGCCGTCGATGCGGCCGTAGCCGGTGACGACACCGTCGCCGGGATATTTCTCCTCGGCGAGCCCGAACTCGGTGGCGCGGTGGGTTACGAAGCGGTCGAGTTCGACGAACGTCCCTTCGTCAAGCAGGAGGTCGAGCCGCTCACGTGCGGTGAGCTTGCCCTTCTTGTGCTGCTGGGCAATGCGCCGCTCGCCCCCACCCTGCTCCGCCGCCGCCTGCCGCCGATGGAGTTCCTCCAGCCGTTCCCTGGATTCAGTCATGGGCAGAATGTAGGGGAGACCGGAGGCTGACGCGAGCCTGTACTCGACACCACTGGGTTCAACCCGGCCTTTTTCAACGCAGAGTCGCCGAGAGCACAGAGGGGCGCAGAGGAATGCGCTGGTTTGCACTGGAATGATGGCGTTCACTGCGGCCTAATGCGGTACCGTGGGACATGGCGAACGCAATCAGCTACAACGGGCTATCCGAACAGGTCATCGGCGCCGCGATTGAGGTGCACCGGCATCTGGGTCCGGGCTTGCTCGAGTCGGCCTACCAGCGGAGTCTCGAGGCAGAACTGACACTACGGGGTATTCCCTTCCGCAGCGAAGAGCTGCTGCCAGTCGAATACAAAGGAATCCAACTCGACTGCTCGTTCCGCGTTGACTTACTGGTCGATGACAGGCTGCTGGTGGAGCTCAAGGCCGCTGAGTCGATCTTGCCCGTGCATGTAGCACAGCTGCTTACCTACCTCAGGCTCTACAAACTCCGGCTCGGGCTCCTTATCAATTTCAACGTTCCAGTCTTGTGGCGCGGGGTTAAACGCGTGGTAAACAGCCTGTAGTCTCTGCGGCCTCTGCGTCCTTTGCGCCTCTGCGTTGAAAAAGGTTGCCCGGGAAAGACGAAGCCCCCGATTGCTCGGGGGCTTCCTGGTGGTGCGGGGTCTGTTACTCGGCTGCGGGCGGGGTGGAGGGCTCGGGGCTCGGCTCCTCGCTCTCGTCTTCCTCGGACGGCACCGGCCTCGCGGCCTTGGCGCGGTTGGCGGCCATTTCTTCCTCGGTGGTCTCGGGATAGCCCACCACCGCGAGCACGATGCGGTGATGGATCGGGTCCACCTCCAGCACCGTCATGTCCACCGGCTGGCCTTCCTGCACCGCATCACCCGGATTCTGGATGTCGGGCTTGCCCAGCTGTGATACAGGGACGAAGCCCTCGATGTCGTTCCCGACGTCCACGACCACACCCTTGTCCATCAGCCGCAGGACGACACCTCGCAGCTCCATGCCGATGGGATAGGTCTCGCCGATCCGGAGCCACGGGTCTTCCTGCGCCTGCTTGAGGCCCAGGCTGATCCGCTTGTTCTCGGCGTCGATGTTGAGGATCAGCACCTCGACCGAGTCGCCCTTCTTGACGACTTCCGACGGGTGCTGCACCCGCTTGGTCCACGACATGTCTGAGATGTGGATCAGGCCGTCGATGCCCGGCTCGATCTCGACGAAGGCGCCGAAGCTGGTGAGGTTCCGCACCTTGCCCTCGAGGCGGGTGCCCACCGGGTACTTCAGCGGCAGCACCATCCAGGGATCCTGCTCGGTCTGCTTCATGCCGAGCGAGATCTTCTCCTCGTTCTCGTCCACCTTGAGCACCACTGCCTCGATGGTCTCGCCGATCGAGACGATCTTGGACGGGTGGCGCACGTTGCGGGTCCAGCTCATCTCGCTGATGTGAACCAGCCCCTCGATGCCCGGCTCCAGCTCCACGAAGGCGCCGTAGTTGGTGATCGAGACGACCTTGCCCTGCACCCGCGAGCCCACCGGATACTTCTGGGCCACGTCCTTCCACGGGTAGGACTGCAGCTGCTTCATGCCGAGGGAGATGCGCTCCCGCTGCCAGTCGATGTCGAGAATCTTGACCTCGACCTCGTGACCGATCTGCACCATCTCGCTCGGGTGCGAGACGCGGCCGTAGGACATGTCGGTGATGTGCAGCAGGCCGTCCACGCCACCCAGGTCGATGAACGCGCCGAAGTCGGTGACATTCTTGACCACGCCCTTCCGGACCTGGCCGACCTCGAGCTCCTTCATCAGGTGCTCGCGCTTGTGGGCCCGCTCGTGCTCCAAGATCACCCGGCGGCTCACCACGATGTTGCGGCGCCGCT
>CBINCZ010000089.1:0-7757 GCA_966249295.1 uncultured Gemmatimonadales bacterium | reverse complement strand
CGCCGGCCAGTCCTTCCATGTCGGCGATGATATAGACGCTGAAGCCGTCCTTCTGCATGTCCTGCTCCAGCTTCTCGCGGGCGAGCTGGTACTCGGTGACGCCGAAGTAGGCGGCTGGCGGCGTCGTGTCGCGCTGCCGCTCCTGCGCCAGGAGGGGAAGCGGCAGGAGGAGCGCGGCGGCAAGGGCACCGTATCTCATCGGAGCACCGCCGACTCGATGGCGTCGAGCAGGTAGCCCATCTCGCGGGCGCTGCTGGTCACGAAACGGAAGCTTCGCTCGCCGGTCTTCTCCAGCTTGAACTCGGGCAGCGCGGCGACGGCGGCTACTGTGCTGTCGGAGTAGCTGCGGCGCAGCTTGAACTCCACCCGGTAGGGCTTGCTCATGGTGAAGGGCTTGAAGTCGCCTTGCCGCTCGCGGCGCACCGCCTCGCGGGCCCCTTCCTCCAGCATCTTCTGCACGTGCGCCGGGCTGTAGGTGATGGCTGCGCTTCGGCCCACCGCGCGCTTGGTCATGATGGGGATGAACCCGTTGTTGAGCATCTGCTGGGTCTCGGCGATCAGCACGTCGTCGCCACTCACCAGGGAGACCGAGACGCCCAATTCGCCCGCGATCAGCGCGTTGATGCCCACCTCGTTCAGCTTCTTGCCATTCACGGTGAACGAGTCGAACGCGAAATTGTGGGCCATGACGCCCGGGCTTCCCGCATTGGCGTGCGCGCCGGTAAACATGACCGTGCCGAAGCTGCTGTCGATGCCGGTGATCATGACCAGCGGCTTGGGGAAGCCGCGGATAAGGATCGCCGAGCTGTCGAGATCCCATGGAAGCACATTGGCGAACAGGTTGCCGCCGTGGCCTTCGTTCACCACGAAACTCCTCGCGCCGCCTGCGCGCGCGCCGCGAATGGCAGCGTTCACTTCCTGGGTGAGCAGGGAGCGGAAGTGGTCCCAGTAATCGGGGCTGGTGAGGTCCTTGTAGTGCTCGCCTTCGTTGCCGGCGATCACCTCGTGGATATCCACCGCGCTGCCCATGCCCTCCATGTCCGGGATGATGTAGACCCGGAACCCGTCCTCATGGGGAATCTGCTTGGCGCGGTATTCGGCCAGCGACGCGCTGCGCCCCTGCGCCTGCAGCGTCGCAGCCATACAGAGGAGAACCGGCAGCACCAGGAGTCGCTTCATCGCATCCTCGCTCGGTCGAAGGTCAGGGGTTGCCCAGCATCAGGAGCCGGAGCTCCGTCATTTCCTCGATAGCATACCGCACACCTTCCCGCCCATAGCCCGACGCCTTGACGCCGCCGTAAGGCATGTGATCTACCCGGAAGCCGGGCACGTCGTTGACGACCAGCCCACCCACCTCCAGCCGCTCGAAGGCGTGGAGGATGCGGCGGATGTCGTGGGTGAAGAGGCCGGCCTGGAGCCCGTAGGGTGAGTCGTTCATTGTGGCGAGCGCGTCCTCGAACTCTTCGTAGGGTCGCACGGTGGTGACCGGGGCAAAGACTTCCTCGCAGTTCACCCGCATCCGACTCGTGGTATCGAGCAGCACGGCGGGCTCCAGCACAGCCCCGCGCCTGGCGCCACCAGTGGCGAGCGTCGCGCCCGCAGCCACAGCCTCGGCGATCCACGCTTCTGCGCGTTCGGCGTTGGCATCGTCGATCATGGGACCGACATCGGTAGTGCCCGCCATCGGGTCGCCAGTGCGCAGCTTCGCTACGGCCGAGACGTAGCGGTCTGTGAACTCCCGATAGAGGGAGTGGTGGACCAGGATCCGCTGGGTAGAAATGCATGACTGACCCGAGTACACGTAGCCACCGCCGACGCAGCGCTTCACGGCATGGTCCAGATCGGCGTCTGGTTCGATGATCACGGCCGCGTTGCCGCCCAGCTCGAGCGTCACCCGCTTGGTGGAGGCGCGCTGCTTGATGGCCCAGCCCGCGCGTGCGGAGCCGGTGAAGGTGATCATCCGTACGCGCGGGTCGTCGATCAGCGGTGCCGCCACTTCGTTGGTGCAGAGCAGGATGGAGAGGGCACCGGGTGGGTATCCCGACTCCTGGACGATCTCGGCCAGCATGAGCGTCGCGAGCGGATCCTGCGGAGGAAGCTTCAGCACCATCGTCGCACCGCAGGCGATGGCCGGCGCCAGCTTGTGGGCGGCGAGGAGAACGGGATAGTTGAATGCGATGATGCCGGTGATGGGAGCAAGTGGAAAGCGGCGGGTAATGCCCCAGCGATGCTCGCCATGGGGCTGGAGATCGAGCGGCATCACGTCGCCGCCCATCCGCTTGGCCTCCTCCGCGCCCTGCTGGAAAACGAACGCTGCGCGATCGATCTCGGTGCGCGCCATGCCCACCGGCTTCCCGGCCTCGGCAGCGAGCAGGCGGGCCATCTCCTCCCGGCGCTCCATGATGCCGGTGCGTATCCGGTCGAGCACGGCGGCGCGGGCATGCGACGGCATGGCCGCAGCCGTCGGCGCTGCGTTCACGGCCGCGTTGAGCGCAATGGCGGTGTCCGCCGGGCTGGCCAGTGCGGCGAGACCGACAACGTCGCCCGACCAGGGACTGCGAATTTCGGCTGACTCGGCGCCGGTATGGAGTTCACCGGAGAGACGGAAAGGCCAGGTGCGAGTGCGAGGTGCGGTGGCGGTCATGGAACAGTCCGGGATGATCCGGCCGGGGGCGGCCGTGACCGGAAATGTTCTGCCGATTCGGGCGGGGCGCTAGTAGGCGGCTGGACGGCTGGACGGCTGGGCGGCTGGAACTCCAGGGTGAGAACTAGCCGTCCAGCCGTCCAGCCGTCTAACCGTCTACTTCATACCTCAATTCCACGAAACTCGACCCGCGCTGAGTGACCGACGTCAAGCGAAGCGGTGGCGACGTGATGTTCCTCGGCAGCAGTGGAGCGCCGGCGCCCAAAGTCACGGACGCGACCGTGACAACCAGTTCGTCCAGCAACCCGTGATCGTAGAACTGGCCCACCAGTTCGCCGCCACCCACCAGCCAGATATTCTTGCCGCCGGAGGCCTCGGCCATGGCGCGATGTACCGGGCGCACGTCGCCCTGGACGAACTTGATGTCGGCGCCGGGCACCGTGCGCAGCTTGCGGCTGGAGAAGACCCATGTCGGCAGCGTGTAGGGCCATGGCGTGGTGGTCCCATCTTCGGCGAACACGTGGTGGTCGAGCACCCAGTCGTAGGTGGTCGACCCCATCGCGATCGCACCGACGTCTTTGATGAAGTTGTCGTAGCTGTCGCCCGGTCCCTCGGCGAACTGCATCAGCCAGTCGAGATTGTTCTGCGGGTCGGCGATGAAGCCGTCGAGACTGGTGGCGGTGTAGTAGATGGTCTTCATGGCGTCGAGAGTCGAGAGTCGAGAGTCGAGGGGTCGAGGGATTGCGCGTCTTGCGTCATCGCTACTCGCGGTTATCGCGGCATGCGCCGCAGGACGAAAGTGCCGAGGGTGTCGGCGCCAGTCCAGTCGAAGTGGGTGCCCCATCTGCCGGTGATCGAGTCGCCAGCAACCATTCCCCAGATTTCGAAATCACTGTCGTTGCTGACGGTGCAGCGAGTCTTGCCACCCAGGAGCGAATCGGTGATGAAACTGATGCGGGTGAATCGTACGCTGCCGTCTGGCTTCGCTTCCCAGGTGAAGCGTTGCTCGTTGGCTGGTCGAGATCTCGCCGAGTCCCGCAATCGAAGGGTGCTGAAGAGGACCGAGTAATAGCCGTCATAGACTGGGCTCGCGTCTCCTGCCGGTGGGCAGGATGTGGTCGGAGCCAGCGTCAGCGTTCCGCACACGGGCCGAGTGGAGTCGGCGCCCGTGAAGCAGGCCATGTAGTGGCCGGCGAGTGCGGGCGGCTGCTGGGCGGTAGCAGGGCGTGAGGTCAACCCCATGGCAGCAATAGCGACATACCATGCCAGCGTGCGGATCGAAAGCTTCATTTCCCTCTTCAATGTCCGAGACCTGATATGAACGACACCACCGCGCTCACGAGTTCTCCGGAGAGTGGGGTGTCGGGGCCGCGATAGCTCGGCATCTGGCTCGCCATGTCGGCGGGGGTCATCTTCAGCACGTGGTTCATTCCCTCGATGCGCGCCATGGTACAACGCGGGTTCGCTTTCTGCAGCAGGTCGGCTTCCATGGTCTCCACCTGCAGGTCATGCGTTCCCTGGACGATGAGGCACGGAATCCTGAGCTGCGCGATTTCCGTTGTAGCCGAGTGCTTGAACCATGATATCAGGTATGGCTGCACGCTGGGGCGAAAGAGCGCGGCCAGCATCGCTGGCGTTGAATCGGTCGTGACACCGCGCTTGAGCCGAGCCATGATGGTGTCGCTCTCGGCGAGCAGGTCCGGCGGCAGCTGCTTTGCGAGCTGGTCGTGGATCACCTCGTCGGCGGGTCGCGCCGGGCCGTCGATCGAGATGTATCCCTCTGCCGGCGACATGCGCAGGGCCAGGAGGCCGAGCAATGCGCCTTCGCTGTGACCGGCGACGATCACACGGGAGAAGCGCCTGTCGGCCTTGAGTTGCTGGATCCAGCCCGCCACGTCGTCGGCTAGCATCTCGAAGCGAAGCTCAGACTCGGGCATGGTGACCGAGGCGCTGCCGCCGATACCGCGCTTGTCGAAGCGGAGCGTGGCGATGCCATGGGTGGCGAGCGACTCGGCGAGCTGCCGGAGCGAGGCCGGGGTGAAGCCGGGCCCGTTGCCATCGCGGTCGGTTGGCCCCGAGCCGGCAATGAGAAGCACGACCGGCATCGGGCCGGTGGAGTGCGGGATGAGCAGGGTGCCGGCGAGCTGGCCTTGGGGGCGTGACAGGGTCACCGCTTCCGGGGTGGGCGCCGGTGGTGCCTGCGCGGCGGACGCGCGGGCGGTGCCGGCGAGCAGGGCCGTCGCGAACAGGCACGGGGGCAGAGAGCGACGCATGGATGGTTCCCTTAATGTGGGGCCGACCGAGTCACGAAAGCACGAAAGACAGGAAAGCCACGAAAGTGTACAAGATGCTGTCATGGGGCGACATCCCCTGTCGCTGCCATGTCAGGCGGTAGCCCGAGTCGCCAACCTACTCGCGGCCGTCCTGCTAGGCGTCACTGGTTAGAAAGCCAAGGTCATGCGGCTCGGCGTATGCCTTGTAGCAACGCACGAATAACCAGTTCTCTTCATTATCAACGTAGGCTGGGTCAGCCGGGTCGATGTGCGTGTTGCACAGCATGCAGTGCTCGTGGTCCCAGCCTACAGGAACCAAAACGCCGCTTACTTCTGGCGCGCTCTCACGTGCCGGGCTCAGTTCGCGCCAGGCCGGCATGTGGCGTTCGACGGCGTCTGTTGCCTCAAAGACAACCCGGCTCCACTTATGGGTGTTGTCCAGCATCAGCGCCACATGATATGCCTGCCACCAGCCATCAAGCCATGGAAGAGCGAGGCCCAACATGCCAGTCGGCAGCAAGTCCGGGGTCGTGAAGCGTGCGCGTCGACTCGCGTGGTCCAGGCTATCCAAATCCCCGATCAGAGAGTCCTCTCGAGAGACATAAAGCCAGCTGCGGCCTTCTCGAACGGACGAAAGGTGATTGAAAACGCCGTCGATCACCCAATTCCCGGGCTCACCATGGACAGCGGTGGTCGTGAACTGGGGAAGGTCGGAAAGCTTCACGGAAGCCTCATTGGTGGCGCCTAACGAGATGCAAATCAGCTGGGGGTCAGCCGCCGCAGCCTGATGGACAATTCCAGCGGAGGCCGCCGCCCCGGCAGCTGCATTTGCCTGTTAGGTGGCGGCCTCAGTGGACCACCACGGTATCGGTGATTGTCGGCTGACCACCGGAGTGCGTCAGCACGATAATGGCGCTGCCCGCGGCCACACCTTGGAACCGGAACAGTTGTCGGGCGCCTGCCGGCGCATTGGGCCCGACGAGCGAGTCGCCCAGGAACTCGACGGCATCGCTGGAAATCGTCGGGCTCTGATAGGCACCAGGACCCACGGTCCCGAGGGTGAGATCCAGTTCCTGGCCGACCGTGAGTGAAATCGTTTGGCTGCTATCATCCATGACGGCCAAGAGATCGGAGCCGCACCCGCTGAGCCCGATTAGCGCAACAGTAAACAGTACTTCATGATGTCGGTACATCACCGAACGCCTCCCAACGCCACCTAACGAGACGCAAATCAGCTGCGGGGCGGCGGCCGCAGCCTCATCGACGTTACCAGCGGAGGCCGCCGCCCCGTCAGCTGCATTTGCCGGTTAGGCAGAACCGTTGGCCGCAAAACGTTGGTCACCTGGGCGCGTCAGGGCAGGACCTCTCGCACCGCGGCACGGATGTCATCCCGAAAAAGCACTTCGATCTCAACAATCCGGCCGTCAACGACATCCAGGTTGATCATTCCCGCGGCGGTAGCATCCAAGGGAATGGTCTCGTGTCCCGGGCCCCACGCACCGCGAGGCCGCGGCGCTGTGTAGACGGTGGCACAGAATGCGTCGCCGCAGCGACAGCGGTCGGTGATGGTCAACTCGGGAATCTGAGCGGCCAACTCGTTGTAACCCGCTGCGTCGAGCAGCTCCGTGAGCTCCGCCGCGAGTGCCGGCAAGGCAACCCGCAATTGTGGCGCCGGGCTGTGCATGTCGGCTCCTTGCGCCTCGGTCGTGAGGTTCTGCCTAACGAAGTAATCGACGACCAGCGGTCTGCTTTTCAATCTTATGCCGCGCAGTCTAATCCGGAAACACGGCGGGCTTGCACGCTCAATTCGCCCATAGGCACTCGCCAGTCAATTAATGGCAGAAAGGAAGCAGCTGCTTTCTGCTCTTGATCGCTGGAAGTTACTGCCCGTCATGGAGATGCCAGCGCAGCCAGCGCGTCTTAGGTTGCGCAGGGGCCGTGGACCGTCCCGCTGTGACGCATTGTGCGGCTGCCGCAGCGAACGAGCTCACGACCAGGCGTCAGAGCGCTCAGCTCTTAGCCCTTAGCTCTTAGCTCACCTTTCAATTCCCGCACTCGCACCTTGGCCAGCTTTGCCACAAGATCGACGGGGATTGGTTTGTCGAGCGGGAAGCGGAGCGTTCCCTTGCCTGCCCTGTAGGGTGCGATCGCCTTGCCATACCGTGCCAGCATCCCCCTGGTGACGGGGTACACGCTGACGTGTGCCTTGAACGCTGCGATATACAGCAGATAGCGACCCGCCAGTTCGAACACCGGGATGCGATAGCTGATCCGCTCGGTGATGCCTGGTGCAGCCGCCTTGATGGCAGTTCGGAGCTGCTTGAGCGCCTTCCGTGCGGTCGGAGGCTTCGCAGAGATGTAGGCAGCGACGGTTGTGGGTTTCGCCATGGATGATGGGGTGGAGGAAAGGGCGACGGTGGCGCATTCCTGCTAGGGCTGGCCCTCGCGACCTGCGGCTGCTCTGGCTGCTCTGGCTTCCTCTGGCTGCCTCTGGCTCGCTCGGCCTGCCCTGGCTGCGAAGCGGCGGGGATTCCATCTTACGCCGCGCAGTCGAATCCGGAAAGACTGCCCACATGCATGCGCGAACCGGCGTCAGGCCGTCCGCGAGCTGAGCAAGCTCCGGGAAGGATACAGCATCTGTCCGCTCCTGCTCACCGGAAGCAACTGCCAGTCATGGGGATGCCAATGCAGCCATCGCGTCTTAGACTGCGCAGCGACACTCGACCCCTCTACCCCTCGACCCTATGCCCCAAGCCCCACGCCCCAAGCCCCCAGCCCTAAGCCCTAAGCCTTAAGCCCTAAGCCTTAAGCATTAAGCCCTAAGCCTTAAGCCCTCACCC
>CBINCZ010000088.1:0-7783 GCA_966249295.1 uncultured Gemmatimonadales bacterium | reverse complement strand
CGCAGCGCCGACCGGCAGATGGCGGAAGCCGGCCTCCGGCTGGGGCTGGGCAAGCTGGGCATCACCGCGGCAGCTGGCGCGCGGCGGCTCCAGCCCGACGCCGGCGATGATCGAACCTCGGCGTCGTACCGCGGCGCGGTCACGTACAAGGCGTCCCCGCGGCTCGCCTTCGGTGCGGGGTATGCGCACCACGCGTTCGATGAGACGGCGCAGCTCATCGAGAGTGGCCTCGATATGGACGAGGCGGAAGCCAATGTGGACCTCGGTCTCACCCGCTCCACCACGCTCACGCTGGGCGGTGGCGGGGCCTGGTTCAGCGACGACAACCAGCGCTATCACGTGGTCGCCGCGCTCATGCAGCAGCTGCCCCAGCATTTCTTTGCCGGCGTCTATGGCCGGCAGATGGGATACGACTTCAAGGGTACCGGGTATTTCTCACCAGATCGTTTCCGGACCGGTGAAGTCCGCGGCGGCTGGGTACACGACGACGCACAGTGGACGGCGCGTGTGGCCGGTGGGCTGGGCGCGCAGCAGGCGTTCCGTGGCGCGGAGACGCAGGCGGAATGGCACGCCGACGCATCGCTCGGCCGGAAGTGGGGGGTGGGGAATGCGGTGGAGGTCTTCGGAAGCGTTTCGAACAGTCTGGAGCGGACGGTGACCGGCGCCTACCGCTATCGTAGCGCCGGTCTCCGGGTCACACTGGGGTTGTGAGGCGGTGAACGCCTCCCTCAGGGCGTAAACTGCAACTGCACCTGTACTTCAAGTTCACCGGTCGTGGCGTCTTCCACCGCCAGGCCCACCAGATAGTTCTTGCCCGCCGACAGGACTTCGGGCGCGTGAATCTGTACCGCGCCGGTGGGTGTCGCGCCGTACTGCACCGGCGGCCGGATCACGTTCTGGTCCGCCAGCACCGCCCACTTCAATTCCTTGTCGGGGCTTGCCCCGATCTCGGTCACTGTCACCTGCGCAACCGTGCACGCCGGTGACCAGTCAAAGCTCGGCGTCGTCCCACTGCCGATTGTCATGGTGACGGGCTCGTCGCACCCGCCGCCCGCAGGGCCGGTCGAATCGCCACACGCGACCAGCGCGAGCGCCATGGGGATCCAGACGAGCGAGTGCAGTTTCTTCATACCGGGCATTCCTCTGTGTCAGACATGGCTATCGCGGCGCCGCTCTCAGCGACGCGGGAACCTCCACGGAAGATAAGGACGCCCCGGACGGCGCCAAGCGCACCGGATAGACGGCTGGACGGCTGGACGGCTGGACGGCTGGTTCCTACCTTCGGGTCCTGGCCGTCTAGCCGTCCAGCCGTCCAGCCGCCCATTCACGGCTGCAACGGCGCCTGCTTGTTGAAGTCCCCGGCCCGGACAATCGCGAACCGGCTCGGATCCAGGTACTTCCGGACCGCCGCGTTCACATCCGAGACGGACAGCTTCTGGACCGCCGCGTCCATGGCGGCGTCGTATGCCATGGTGCGGTCCAGGTACAGGTTGGTGGCCAGCGTACTGGCCAGGGCGGCGTCCTGCGCCCTCCGCACGTTCTGCTCCTGCAGCCAGCCGGTGCGGGCCTCGTTCAGCTCATCGGCCGAGAAACCGTCCTTCATGGCCCGGGCCATTTCCTCGCGGAAGGCGGTACTCACCTTGGGCGAGTTCTCCGGCGCGGAGATGGCGTAGGTAATCCACTGCCCGCTTTCGTCGGTTGAGGACGCGTTCATGAATGACCCGATGCCGTAGCTCAGCCCGTCCTTCTGCCGGATGCGGGTCGCCAGCCGGGAGTGAAGGAAGCCGCCGCCCAGCATGTAGTCGCCCAGGGTGAGCGCCGCATAGGCGGGGTCGTCATCGCGCATCTTGAGGTTGAGCCCGGCAATGAAGAACGCGTTGGCCTTGTCGGGCGTGTTGAGCACGATGGTGGTCGAATCGTTCTGGCGGAATTCCTGCGGAATCCGCTCGTACTTGGCGGGACTCTTCCAGTTGCTGAGGAACGAGCCGAGCGCCGCGGTCACCTCCCGCGGATCGAAGTCGCCGACGACGGCCACCTGCGCGTGATCGGCGCCGTAGAAGTCCTTGTAGAACGACTGCACCTGCTCCAGCGTGGTCGCGTTGATGGCGGCCACTTCTTCATCCACCGTCAGCGTGGCGCGCGGGTCGTCCGAGGCATAGGGATGGAGGAAGCGGCTGAAGGCGGTGAATCCCTGGGTCGAGGGCTCCGAACGCTGCTGCTCGATGGCGGCCAGCTGCTCTTCCTTCAGCTCCTTGAACTCCTGCGCATCGAATCCGGGCTGGCGCAGCACCTCGCCCACCAGCCGCAGTACCGCGGCGAGGTTGGATCGCTGGGTCTGGATCCGCACTCCGGCACTGGTGGCGCCGCCGAAGACGCTGACCTGTGCCTTGAGCCGGTCGAACTCGTCCTTGACCTGCTGGCGGGTCTTGGACTTGGTGCCGCGCATCAGCATGGAGCCGGCGAGGCTGGCCGCGGTGCCCTTGCCGCGCACCGCATCGAGCGACCCGAAGCGGAGCGTCATCGCCACATTCACGGTCTGCGCCCGCGTCTGCTTGGGCAGCAGGGCCAGCTCCGTGCCACCGGGCAGCACGCCGCGGGTGGTACGCCGGTCGATGTTGGCGGGCGATGGATCAAACGCTTCGCCGATGGCCACGGTCGTGTCACCCTTGTAGTCCTTGACCATGGCCATGACGTCGGGTGTCGGCGGGATGACGGCGCGCGCGGGCGCGGGCTCAGGAATGAAGCGCCCGAAGGTGACGTTCGACGGCCGAATGTATGCCGTCGCCACCTGTTTCACCTGCTCGGGGGTTACGGCCTTCACCCGGTCGCGATAGAGGAACATCAGGCGCCAGTCGCCCATCGAGGCCCACTCGGAGAGACTGAGCGCCGCCCACTCGGAATTGTTGTAGACCAGGTCCCACTGCTTGAGAATGGCCGCCTTGGCGCGATTCACTTCCTCGGCTGTCGGCGGAGTGGTGACGACGCCCGCGATGGCATCGCGGAGGGCGGCCTCGGCCGCCGGCAGCGAGTCTTCCTTCCGGACCTGGGCATAGAGGATCAGGACGCCCGGCTGCTTGAGCTGGTACGCCGAGGCGCCGACATCGGCCGCAAGGCCGGGCTTGACCAGCGCGGTGTAGAGCCGGCCCGAGGGCGCGTCGCCCAGTACGTGCTGCAGGACCTCCACCGCGGCAAAGCTGGTGTCCGACCCCGCCGGCACGTGGTAGGCCGCCATTGCCACCTGCACATCACCGACCCGGCGGAGCGTGACGCTCCGCTCCCCGTCCTGCGTCGGTTCCTCGGTGTAGGTGGGCCAGATCTTGAGCACGCCGGAGCGGTCAGGCCGCGGAATGGTGCCGAACTTCTGCTGGATCAGCCGCTTGGCACCGGCCTCGTCGAACTTGCCGGCCACCACCAGCATGGCGTTGTCGGGCTGGTAGTACTTGTGGTAGAACTGCTGCAGCCGCTCGATCGGCACCTGCTCGATGTCGCTGCGGGCACCGATGGTGCTATGGCCGTAGTTTTGCCAGAGGAAGGCGGTCGAAAGCACCCGCTCCTCCAGCACGTTGAAGGGCGAGTTCTCCCCCGACTCGAACTCATTCCGCACCACCGTGAATTCGCTCTCGAGGTCCTTCTTGGCGATGTTGCTGTTGACCATCCGGTCCGATTCCATGTCCAGCGCCCACTCGAGGTTCTCGGGCGTGGAGGGTACGGTCTCGAAGTAGTTGGTGCGGTCGTACCAGGTCGTGCCGTTGGCGTTGGAGCCGTGGGTGCTGAGCTCGGCCGCGATGTCGGGGTGCGACGGCGTCCCCTTGAACATCAGGTGCTCCAGCAGGTGGGCCATGCCGGTCTCGCCATAGCCCTCGTGCCGGGAACCAACCATGTAGGTGACGTTGACGGTCACGGTGGGCTTGGACTGGTCGGGAAAGAGCAGGACCCGGAGCCCGTTGGGGAGGGTGTACTCGTGGATGCCCTCAACCGAAGCACCGGCCGTCAGCTCGGGCAGGCTGCTGGAACTGGAGTTCTGCGCCGATGCCGGGAGCGGCGCCACGGCCAGCACGCCGAAGGCGAGCGCCAGCCCGGACGCAATGCGGGTATTGCGGAACATGGTCAGCAGATCCTTGTCAGGAGACGTGGTAATTATGCGTCCGGAGGCGCGGGAGGGCTACTGGCTGCTGGCTGCTGGCTGCTGGCTGATGGCTGCTGGCTGTTGTCCGCTGGCTGACCAGTAGCCAATAGCCAACAGCCCCCTACCTCATCCACTCCCTGAACGTCCCCAGCAGCAGCCAGGCGTTGAGCCCCACGATGACCGTGGCTACCACCCACGCCAGCACCCTGGTCACCGGGCGGATGACCAGCTCACCCATCTTGGCCTTGTCGCCGGTGAACTGCACCAGCGGAATCACGGCAAACGAGAGCTGCATCGAGAGGATGACCTGGCTCAGGATCAGGAGCGCGACGGTACCCTTGTCGCCGTAGGTGGCCGTCACCACCACCGCGGGGACAATCGCGATGCCACGCGTCACCAGCCGGCGGAGCCAGGGCGCGAGCCGCAGGTTGAGGAAGCCCTCCATCACGATCTGCCCGGCCAGCGTCCCGGTGATGGTCGAGTTCTGTCCCGACGCCAGGAGCGCGACCGCGAACAGCACGCTCGCGGCCGTGGTGCCGAGCAGCGGTGCCAGCAGGTGGTGGGCATCGGCGATGTCGGCCACGCCATGATAGCCGGAGAAGTGGAAGGTGGCGGCACTCAGCACCAGGATGGCGCCGTTGATGAAGAAGGCAAACAGCAGTGCGATGGTCGAATCGAAGGTCGAGAAGCGGATGGCCTCACGCCGGGATTCGATGTCGTCGCCAAAGTGGCGCGTCTGCACGATGGACGAGTGCAGGTAGAGGTTGTGCGGCATCACCGTCGCACCCAGAATGGCGATGGCGATGTACAGCATGGCCGGATTGGAGAGGATCTGGGTGCTGGGCACCAGGCCCCGCGCCACCTCGCCCGCATCCGGCCGTGAGAGGAAGAGCTCCACCGCAAAGCACGCCCCCACCACCGCCACGAGCGTGATGACCACTGCCTCGAGCCAGCGGAATCCGCGCTGGTGCAGGAAGAGGATGATCAACACGTCGAGCGCCGTCAGGCAGACACCCCAGATGAGCGGGATGCCGAACAGCAGGTTGAGCGCAATGGCGCTGCCGATGACCTCGGCGAGGTCGCACGCCGCAATGGCGATTTCGCAGAGCACCCAGAGCGCCATCGCGACCGGCGTGGAGTAGTGGTCCCGGCAGGCCTGCGCCAGGTCGCGGCCGGTGGCAATGCCGAGCCGGACAGCGAGCCCCTGCAGCAGCATGGCCATCAGGTTCGAGAGCAGGATGACGCTCAGCAGGGCGTAGCCGAACTGCGCACCGCCAGCCAGGTCACTGGCCCAGTTGCCCGGGTCCATGTATCCCACGGCCACGAGGTAGCCAGGACCGGCGAAGGCCAGGGCCTTGCGCCAGAAGGTGGCGCCCTTGGGAATCTTGATGGTGCGATACGACTCGGGGAGGCTCGGCGCCACCCGCGGCCGGCGCCAGCCGATATGACCCTCCACCGGCGGATGCGACGCGGCGCTCATGAGACTGCCTCCCGGGTGCAGAGCAGCCCGGTGGCCAAGGCGTGGCCAATCACCCGCTGGCCCAACGAGGTCTCGATGGTGACCGGTCCGTCGAACGGGGCAACCTGAACCACGTCGAATCGAAGGCCCGGACGAAGACCCAGCGAGCCGAGGTAGCGCAGCCGCTCAGGATCGGACACCGAGACGCGCGAGAGGGTGCAGCTGTCGCCGGCGGCCATGGCAGTGAGCGGAATGCCTTCGAGATCGGAGATGCTGCCGTCGGCAGCCGGGATCGGGTCGCCGTGGGGATCGCACGAGGGATGGCCCAGCGCCGCCGCCATGCGCTCCACCAGCTCGTCGGACATTGCGTGCTCCAGCTGCTCCGCCTCGGCGTGAACGTTATCCCAGTCGTAACCCAAGAACTCCACCAGATAGGTCTCCACCAGCCGGTGCCGCCGGATGATCCGGAGGGCCGCCTTGCGTCCTTCGTCGGTCAGTCGCACTCCGCGGTAGCGCTCGTGGTCCACCAGCCCCTGCTCCGAGAGGCGCTTGACCATGGCACTGACCGAGGCCGGCGAGAGCGCCAGTCGCTGGGCGATTTCAGTGGTCGAGGCCGCCCGCGCATCGGAGGAAAGCCGGTATACGGCCTTGAGATAGTCCTCGACCGAGCGGGTAAGAACCTCTATCGCACCTTCAGCCGTCACAGGCGCCCCAAGAAGTTAGACATGCCTAAATTGTGTAATAGTCAAGCAAGAAGTCAAGATGTGGTGGGCAAGAAAGGGGCCATGGGAGACGGCTGGACGGCGGGACGGCTGGACGGCTGGACGGCTGGACGGCTGGACGGCGACCGCAAAAACCAGCCGCCTAGCCGACCAGCCGTCCAGCCAACTCCGAAAGCACCCGCTCCGTCATCCCCCACAACGTGCCGGCTGATGTCTGATAGGAGGGAAAGCGCCGGGTGACTCCGGCGATGGTGAGGGCCAGCTCGCCGCGGGCGTCGGCTCGGCGGAGCGTCTCGAGCGGCTCCCAGTGCGCGCTCGCCACCTCGCTGCTGAGCTGGAGGCTGGGCTGGGATGCAAGCCCGAAAACGAACGGCCGCACGGTGAAAATCCTTGGCACCGATGAGCGCGGGGCCACGTCGTCCAGCGCGCCGAGGAGCTGGGTACGGTCCAGCAAGACGCCCACTTCCTCGGCGGTTTCCCTGATGGCCGTGGCCGCGAGATCCACATCTTCCGGCTCCGCGCGTCCGCCGGGAAGCGCCACATGCCCGGACCACGGGTCACCTTCGCGCTCCGATCGGCGGATGAGGAGAACCGAGAGCGGATCGGGAACCAGCAGGACGGCGACGGCGGCCTTGGGGAGCAGTGCGCTCCGGGCTCTGCGCTGAGCGCTTTCGGCCAATCTGGATCGCAACTGTGCAAAGTCGTCGTATGGCGTGATGCTTCTCCTTCATGCGCATGGCGCTCAGCGTTCAGCGCTCAGCGCTCAGCGCTCCAACCAGAAACTCCACCGTCCGATCAAACACCGCTTCCGCAGCGGGCGCCGCGCGCCAGGGATGCGCCGCGCCGAAGGTGTGACCGGTGTTGTCCATGGGAATCAGCCTGGTGGTGTCGCGCCCGCTGGCATTCGTGAGTGCCTCTGCGTCGTCGAATGAGACCGTCTCATCCTGGCGGCCGTGGATGATGAGCCAGGGCACCGTGATGTCGCGCGCGGCGCGCAGGATGTCGAGCGCCTCACCATGCTGTTCCACGTCATCCAGCAGGTCGGTGTACATCGGCAGCACCTGGCCGGTGCGGGCGTTGGTCACATTCAGGAAACCATCCCTGCGCCAGCGCTTCCGTGTTTCCGGCCCCCACCGGTTAGTGCTCGCGGTGGCGGCCCAGGTGACCAGTGCGCGTACACGCGGGTCGCGCGCAGTATAAAGAATGCTCATGCCGCCGCCGCGGGAATGTCCTACCAACCCGATTGACGTGGGCGGCGCGATGCCCACTGCGCCGCCGGCGACTGCATCAATCACAGTGGCAATGTCGGCGAGATCGGCGGAGAAGGTGTTGTGCCCGAAGCGCTCACCCAGGGTGGCGTTGCCGTCGGCATCCACGCCGCTGCCGCTCATGTTGAAGCTCACCGTGCTGAATCCGGCCCGCGCGAGCCGCTCGGCGAAGGGCGGCCAGAATCCCCAGTCCTTGAATCCCTTGAAG
>CBINCZ010000087.1:0-7804 GCA_966249295.1 uncultured Gemmatimonadales bacterium | reverse complement strand
GAAGAAAAACCAGAACCGACACCCGTTCCGCCGCCTCCCGTGCCGGCCGCGTCGCAAGTGGCCGTGGCGCCCGGGGCGGCTACGCTCGCCTCGCGGGGAGACGGTGCGGGCGTCGGCGCCGGCAGTGACAGCGGGAGCGGTGGTGGCAGCGGTGGTGGCAGCGGCGGCGGCACGGGCACCGGCGTCGGTTCGGGCGTGGGCCCGGGCACCGGTGGCGACAGCTCCAGCGTCACCCCGCCGATGCTGCGCTACTTCGTGCCCCCGACTGACAAGGCACCCAAGGAACTGCGCGGCCAGGTCGTCGATGTCACCTTCTGGGTCAAGGCCGATGGATCAGTGGAGCGCTTCGAGACCGATCCCCGCATCGATGACGAGAAATACCGGCAGAAGTTCGCCGACATGGCGATGAAGACCCGATTCCGGCCAGCGCGAACCAGTGCTGGGACGGCGATTCCATACGTGTTTACGGTACAGTTCACGTTGCCGACCAATTGAGCCGAGCGGGCCTGCCCGCGCGTCCTTTCTTCTCTTTCACCCAGAGCGATGAACCAACTTTTTCAGCGCAAGTCGGTCGCCGATTGCGAGAATGACATTGCGGAGCGGGGCGGCCTGCGCCGCACCCTCAACAAGTGGCATCTCACCGCGCTCGGCGTCGGGGCCACCATCGGTGCCGGCATCTTCGCCACCACCGGCACGGCCATCGTCGGCGATTCGCTCCGGCCCGGCGCCGGCCCCGCCATCATCTTTTCCTTCCTGCTCACAGCCGTCGCCTGCGGGTTCGCCGCGCTCTGCTACGCGGAGTTCGCCTCGATGGTGCCGATCGCAGGCTCCGCATACACCTATGCCTACGCCTCCCTCGGCGAGCTGGTGGCGTGGATCATCGGCTGGGACCTGATCATCGAGTACGCCGTCGGCAACATCGGCGTGGCGATCGGCTGGTCGGGCTACTTCAGGGAGCTGTTGACCCACTTCGGCGTGACAATACCCGCCTGGCTGGGGACCGACTACCGGACGGCGTTCGATGCCGTGAAGCAGGTGGCCGATGGCGCCACCGGGCCCTCGGTGACCTACCTCGCCAGCGCCGTCGCGGGCGCACCCCATCTCTTCGGCATCCCGATCATCTTCAACCTGCCGGCCTTCCTCGTGGTCATGGTGATCACCTGGGTGCTGGTGCGCGGGATCAAGGAATCGGCCAACACCAACAACGCGATGGTGATCCTCAAGATTGCCATCATCCTGTTCTTTATCGGTGTGGGCGCGTTCCTCATCAAGCCGGAAAACTGGACCAACCCGTCCACCGGCGGGTTTGCCCCGAACGGCTTTGCCGGCATCAGCGCCGGCGCCGCCATCATCTTCTTCAGCTATATCGGGTTTGATGCGGTGTCCACCGCGGCAGAAGAGGCCAAGGATCCCGGCCGCGACATGCCGTTCGGCATCATCATGAGTCTGGTGATCTGCACGGTGCTCTATATCGCGCTGTCCATTGTGATGACCGGCGTGGCGCCGTGGCAGGTGCTGGGGACTCCGGAGCCAATGATCACGGCACTCCAGCACGCCGAGGGCTCGCCGGGGCTGCTCAGCTTCTCACGGTTCATCGTCTCGCTGGGCGCCGTCATTGACATGGGGAGCGTGCTGCTGGTCTTCCAGCTGGGCCAGCCTCGCATCTTCTTCTCCATGGCGCGGGACGGCCTGCTGCCGCCCTTCATCGCCAAGGTGCACCCCAAGTACAAGACCCCACACGTGGGCACCATCATCACTGGCATCTTCGTGGGCGTCGTGGCCGCGTTTGCCAACATCGCCGAGGTCGTGGACCTGACCAATATCGGGACGCTGTTTGCCTTCGTGCTGGTGTCGGTAGGCGTGATCGTGCTGCGCTACAAGGAGCCGGAACGCCGCCGGCCCTTCCGGGTGCCGCTGGTGCCGCTTACGCCGCTCATTTCCATCGCGGCGTGCATCTACCTGATGGCGTTCCTGCCGAGGGTCACCTGGATTCGCTTCGGCATCTGGCTGCTGGTGGGCTTGCTGTTCTACTGGGCCTACGGGTGGACGCATAGTCGGCTGAGGAAGAGAGCTGAGAGCTAAGAGCTGAGAGCTGAGAGCTGAGAGGTGAGCGCTTTGCCCTCATGCAGCTCTCAGCTCTCAGCTCTCAGCCCCAAAGTCCCACGCCCCCTCAATCGGATCCACCACAGCATCGAGCACTTCCAAGCCGGCTTTTCGAAGCGCTTTCTGTACAGCATCGCGCAGTGGGCCGGCGTGCAGCACGCCACCGGTGAGGGCTATGCGGCGGACGCCGGAGCGCTTCGCGAGTCCCGTCGCCAGTTCCACCAGCTGGCGCTCGGCGTAGGCCACCACTGCCTGGGCCGCGGCGTCGCCCTCCGCGGCGGTGTCGAGCACCACCCGCGCGAGTGATGCCACTTCCTTGGGGCCGGCTGCCGCCGCCCAGCGCACGAGGCCGTCGAAATTGCCCACGTGCGCGGCGGCCACGAGCCGGTCTTCCAGTGCACTTGGCGCGGTGAGGCCATCATGGCCGAGACTCACGCGCATGAGCGCGGCACGCCCCAGGTCGTAGCCGCCGCCGCCATCACCCATCTGCCAGCCATATCCACCCATGCGCGTCAGGTTGCCGCTGGCGTCTCGAGCGGCGGCGATGCTGCCAGTGCCGGCGCAGAGCACCATCCCGGGGCCATCGCCAAATGCCGCGCGGAGCGCGAGCTCGATGTCGGTCGTGACGTGCACCTTGTCGGCCACGTCCTCTCCCCGGAGGGCTCGTGCCAGCTCCCCCGCTTCGGCTTCGCGACCCGCGCCTGCGGCACCCACGACCAGCAAACGGCCCCGGAGCTGGCCGGCTTCGGCGAGCGCCTGCCGTGCGGCGGCAGCGATGATGGCAGCACTGGCCATCGCCCGGCCCGGCCGCACGGCCGCGCCGGTGGTCCGGACGCGCGCCCGCTCGGTGCCGTCCACCTGCACGGCGACAACCGTCTTGGTGCCGCCTACATCGGCGGCGATGATCACATCGGCCATCAGGTCTGGCTCCTCGTCATGCTTGACACCACACCAACCGAGACTGCGATCGCGGTGCCCAGGGGAACGTACCACGGCCAGGCCAGCTTGCCGAGCGGGGCGAGCCACCCGAATCCGTGCATCAGCGCGAGCTGCTTCGCGAACACGACGACCAGCATGATCAATACCGTCACCACCACGGCCCGGATGGCGTCAGGTCCTGCTGTCTGTGGCCAGCGGCCAGCCAGCACGTAGGTACCGAGCAGTGCGCCGTAGGTGATGGACGCGATGCTCAGCGCCAGCACCACCACCGGCGTGTCGGTGCCGCTGGCAAAGTAGAAGAAGAACAGCGCTGCGCCCACCAGCGCGAGCCCCCAGGCGATTGAAAACGTCCTGCCCACCTTGAGCAGGTGTGCCGGATCGGT
Source organism: uncultured Gemmatimonadales bacterium (assembly GCA_966249295.1). Lineage (GTDB taxonomy): Bacteria > Gemmatimonadota > Gemmatimonadetes > Gemmatimonadales > GWC2-71-9 > CAMLHP01. Next base: position 4,379 of record CBINCZ010000087.1, on the reverse strand, counting down.
GCGGCCAGTGATGCCGGCATAGAGATCGTGCGTGACCGATGAGGCCAGCGCGTTGATGGACGAGCTGATGGTACTCATCGCCGCCGCCAGGATTCCTGCGACGACCAGTCCCGCAAGGCCACTCGGCAGGTACTCGATGATGAATCGTGGGAAGATGGTGTCGCCCTGGACGTTTTCGGGTGCCAGGCCCGCGGCCCAGATGGCCGAACCCACGAGCAGGAACAGCAGGAACTGCAGGATGACCACAATACCCGAGCCCACGAGCGCGCGCCGGGCCGAACGAAGCGAACGCGTCGCCAGGAGTCGCTGGACAATCAGGTGATCGGTGCCATGCGAGGCCGCGGAGAGCAGGGCGCCTCCCACGATGCCGCCGAACAGCGTGTAGGTATCGGTCAGGTTCACGTGCAGGTCGAACATCCGGAGCTTCCCGGCCGCATCGGACAGCGCGAGCGAATGACTCATCCCGCCGCCCATCTGCCAGGCAATCCACAGCGCCACAATGCCCCCCGCCACGTAGATGGCGAGCTGGACCACATCGGCCCAGACGACGGCCTTGAGCCCGCCGAACCAGGTGTAGATCAGCGTGATGATCCCCATGGCGACGATCGCCGTGGGAATGCTCCACCCCGTGAGCAGCGCCAGCGGAATGGCGCCGGCAAAGATGCGGACGCCGTCGCCCAGGAAACGGGTGATGAGAAACACGACCGAGACCACACGCCGTGAGCGCACTCCGAAGCGCCGCTCCAGCCGCTGGTAGGCCGTCTCCTGGGTGCCCTCGAAGTAGCCTGGCAGAAGCCAGGCGGCCACCCCGATCCGGCCGATGAGGTAGCCGAACGCGAGCTGGATGAACGTGAGGTCACCGCGGGCACCGACCGTGGGGACGGAGATGACCGTGAGTGCCGAGGTCTCGGTTGCGACGATCGACAGCAGCACTGCCAGGGTGGGGAGGTCACGCGCCCCCAGGAAATAGTCGCCGGCGGTGCTCTGGCGCCGGGTGGCCCAGAACCCGATGCCCACCATGGCGGCGAAGTAGGCGGCGATGACGGCGAAGTCGAGAGTGCTCATGGAGTCATGAATACACGAGAGTCACGAAAGCACGAAAGGCACGAAAGCACGAAAAAAGGGAGGCGCTTGCCTCCCTGATCAATCGACCTCTGGTAGGGATCTGCATATTCACACAAAAATACGAAACTACGAAAAGCGCTTTCGTGATTTCGTGTTCTCGTGTGAGAACGCCTGGTTGGAAGCCGGCCAGACTATGCTGTGAAGCTGCTGCCGCAGCCGCAGCCGCCGGTCGAATTCGGATTGCTGAAGGTGAACCCGCTCCCCTGCATGGACGTCACGTAGTCAATCGACACGCCATTGAGGTACTGCGCGCTGAAGCCATCGACCAGCACGCGCACACCGCTGACATCGAGGACCATGTCGTCCTCCAGCGGCTGCTCCTCGATATTGAGGCTGTACTTGAAGCCCGAGCACCCACCCGGCAGCACGCTGACGCGCAGCCCGGCAGTCTCCACCGGTACCTGCTCGGCCGCGATGAACTTGCGCACTTCGGCCGCAGCTGCGTCAGAAAGATTGATGCTGAAGCCGGAAATGGCCTGGTCTGTTCCGCTCATGAACGGCGCTCCTGAGAGTACTGAATCCGGGGAACGTTAAGGGAACGGGCAGGGTGGTGTCAACATAGGGAACAGGGGCTAGGGGCTAAGGATCAGGGCCCGACAACGAGGTCTCTCTTGCGAACCCGAACCCTAGCCCCTAGCCCCTATTCCCTGTCCCCCTCCAACGCCTCCACCACCCGGTCCGCCACGTTCCGCCGCACTGGTCCCCAGCGGTCATTATCCCGGGTGGGGTTCACCCGGTTGCTGAGCAGGACGATCACCAGATCGCGTGTCGGATCGATCCAGATCGACGTGCCCGTGAAACCCGTGTGGCCGAAGCTGTGCTCTCGCGAGATGTATTTCCCGCCACTGCTCAGCCCTGACGGGGTATCCCAGCCCAGCGCTCGGCTCGAGCCCTCTGGGATCTCCTGGCGCATGATAAAGCGTCGCTCGCTTATTGGCGGCGGTGGCCAGCGGTAGGTCGCGGTGGTGTCGTGTGACCCCAGCCCTTCCAGCAGCCAGTCGCCGAAGGTCAGCAGGTCGCGCGCCGAGGAGAAGAGCCCCGCGTGGCCCGAGACGCCATCGAGCCGGGCGGCATTCTCATCGTGGACTTCGCCACGCAGTGTCCGGCCGCGCCAGGGATCGTTTTCGGTCGGGGCGATACGGGGGATCCAGCAGTCGGGCGGCAGGTAGCGGGTGTCGTCCATGCCAAGCGGCGCGAAGAGCCGGCGGTGAAGCAGGGAATCGAGTCGTTCGTGATAGACCGACTCGAGCGCTTGCGCCATGACGATGGCGCCGAGGTCCGAGTAGACGAAGCGAGTGCCGGGCAGGGTGTCGAGCGGCGTGGTGTCGGCCAGGGCGTAGGCGTCGGCACGGCTGGTGGCCTGGCGGTAGAGCGCACGCCATGCCGGCAGTCCCGACGAATGGGTGAGCAGGTGCCGCACCGTCACCTGCTCCTTGTTCTTTCCCTGGAATGCGGGCACGTAGCGCTGGATCGGCGCGTCGAGTTCGATGCGACGCTCGTCCACGGCGATCATCATTGCGGTGGTGAGTCCGATGACCTTGGTGAGCGAGGCCAGGTCGTACACGGTGGACGAGTCCGGTGTCCGTGGATCGCCCACGCCCAGGTGTCCGGACGCGTGGAAATAGTGCCGGCCGTGCACGCTGATCCCGACCACGGCACCGGGCGATGCGCTGTCGTACACCACCATCGAATCGAGGTAGGGCGCCGCCAGGGTGAGCGGATCGACCGCGGGCGCGGGGTTGGCGACCCGGCTTGCGCGGGCGCACGCCGTGGCGACAAGGAGCAGGGCTGGGACAAGGCGCCTCATTGGCCGCTCCTGGCGAGTCCGCTCCAGATGGGGATATCGGGCGGAATCGAGATGGGCAGGTGGCCGGAGATGGACGCACCACGGAGCGCGCGCGCGGCCGCCCGCTCGCTTTCAGGGTTGGAAGACCATGCCACCAGGTACGAGCCCACAGCGGGCGACTGCATGATCACGTAGGGCGAGCCGAATGACACCAGCAGCGTCGGCTGCCGCACCGCGGCCGAATCGATCAGGCTGACCAGCGGTGCAGGCAGGCCGATGGAGCCGCGCCATGCCACCGCCCGCACCGCCACCGCGAAAATGACATAGGGACTACCGGCGATGATGGTCGCCGCGGAGTCGAAGCTCGCGGCGCCGCTCTCAGCCAGCAGGCGGAACGCGTTCACCGTGACGCCGCTCTTCCGGAGTTCGGCGGCGAAGGTGGTGCCGACATCATCGGCGGTGCCCTCGCCATACTCGATCAGCGCAACGGTTCGAGGGGCGCTGCGGAGTGAATCCACCGTGCCATCGTCGCGGGCGAGGACGATCGAACGACTGGCCACAGTATCGGCAAACGCCTGGAACTCGGCCCGGCCCACGGTGGCCATCACACTGTCCAGGTTCACCTCGCGGTGGCGGAAGAGGCCCAGCTGCTGCTTGACGACCAGCAGCTTCCGCACCGACTGGTTGAGGCGCGCTTCGCTGATCCGCCCGCTCTGAACCGCCTCGGTGAGCGCATCGAGGGCCTGGCCCACGTCGGCCGGCATGAGCAGGAGATCGGCACCGGCCTCGAATGCCAGCACCGCCGCCTCGCCCGCACCATACTTGCTCACCACACCCTGCATGTTGAGCGCATCGGTGACGGTGAGGCCGTGGAAATCGAGCGAATCACGCAGCACGCCGGTGAGCACGTCGGGATTCACGGTCGCCGGGCGCACGCGCCCGCTGTCGATGCCGGGCAGGGCAATGTGGGCTGACATCACCGCATCCACGTTGGCCTTGATGGCGGCGCGGAAGGGCACCAGCTCGAGGGTGTCGAGCCGTTCCCAGGTCGCGCCCACCACCGGCAGCGCAAGGTGGCTGTCGGTCTCGGTGTCGCCGTGGCCAGGGAAATGCTTGACGGTTGCGAGCATGCCGTTGTCCCGGATACCCCTGACCGCGCTGGTCACGAAGGCCGCGACGGTGTCAGGGTCCTCGCCGAAGGAGCGCGTATTGATGATCGGGTTGGCGGGATTGCTGTTCACGTCGGCATCGGGCGCGAAGGCCATGTGAATTCCCACCGCGCGTCCCTCAAGCGCGGTGATCCTGCCGATTCGCCAGGCGTCCTGCTCCCTTCCCCCGGCCGCAATGCCCATATTGGGTGGGAACCGGGTGCCGCCATGGAGGCGGATGCTGGTGCCGCTCTCGAGGTCCGATGCGACCAGCAGGGGCAGCGGCGCGCGCCGCTGCAGCACGGTGAGCTTGGCAGCTT
>CBINCZ010000086.1:0-7809 GCA_966249295.1 uncultured Gemmatimonadales bacterium | reverse complement strand
TCGGGCCCATCTCGCCCACCACGCCCAGCCCACGCGCCCATCCTGCCCATCTAGAAATCTTTTCGTCCAAACCTCCGCCCCGCGAGCGTGAGCGGCAGGGCCGTCCAGATCACCAATGCGGAGATGGCCAGCGCGAGGCCGCCGGTGACGCCGAGTGTGCGCTGCATGACCGCGCCGGTGTAGCCCATGAGCGCCGGCGCATCGAGTGCCAGCACCAGCCCGATGCGGGCGGCGTCCACCGGGTTCGCAAGGGCAAGTCCGAGCAGCGGCAGCTCCAGTGGCCAGTTCCCCAGCGTCGCCACCACCAGCAGGATCACTCCGTCCCACACTAGCGCCACCAGCGCCCACACACCCATCGCCGCGCCCAGCCCGCGGGCGCGATCTTCGAAGCTGGTGGTGATCCACGTCGCCATGGCGGTGAAGGCGGCAGTGAGGAGCGCGCCGGAGAGAAGCAGCATGGCAAGCGGGCGCACCAGCTCGGGCCCGAGCCCGCCGCTCCAGAGAAACGGCAGCCCCACTCCCAGCACGAATGCCGCTATCAGCGGCAGGGTGAGTCCCGCCCAGAGTCCGGCGAAGAGGGGCCGGCGTCCCAGTGGCTGCGCCAGCAGCAGCTCGATGAACTCGCGCGCGGCGTAGAGATAGGTGGTGCCGAAGATGAGACTGGCCATCGGCACGACGAGAAGCACGAGGTTGAGCAGACTCAGCACCGCGCGCGGCCCACCGCCGCCGAAATGCAGCAGCGCGTGGGTCATGACGAGGAGCAGGATGCCGTAGACCAGCACGGCCCGGCTGCGCCGCACGTCGCGCAACTGGTAGCGCAGGATCTTCATCGCAGTGCTCATGACCGTCCCGCCTCCGCGATCATCAGCGAGGCGATGGCACGCTCGAGTCTCGCCTCGCCTGCTTCAGCCGAGATCCGCGCGAGCGTCCCCTCGTAGCGCATCGCGCCATCGAGGAGAAGCAGCACGTCGTCGGCCAGCTCCTCCAGCTCGGCGATGACATGCGACGTCACGATCACGGTGGCACCGCCATCCCGCGCCGAGCGAACCTTGGCCTTGAGAATGCCGGCGGCGACGGGATCGAGCCCGGCGGTGGGTTCGTCGAGAATCAGCACCCGGGGCCGGTAAAGGAACGCGAGCGCCGCGTTCAGCTTCTGGCGCGTACCGCCGGACAACGTGCGCAGCGGCTTGTCGAACGCTGCATCCAACTGGAAGCTCCTGAAGAGCTCGTCATCGATGTCGTGGCCAGGCCCGCGCAGATCGGTGATCATGCGAGTCACTTCGCGGGCCGTGAGATGGCCGGGAAAGCTCGGCGCCTGCGGCATGTAGCCAAGATCGCGACGGTAGTCGCCCGCGGCGTCCATCATTTCGTCACCGACGAAGATCCGCCCGGAGGTTGGGCGCATCAGGCCCAGCACGCACTTGAGCAGGGTGGACTTGCCGGCGGCATTGGGGCCGATGAGCGCGGTGGTCCGCCCCGGCTGGAATGTGGCACTCACACCGCGCAGCACCTCGAAGCGCCCGAATTGCTTGACCAGCCCTTCCACCCGCACCGGCGTGCCCCGGTCAGGCAGCAGCCGCAGGCCATGCCGGTTCAGCGGCAGCACCGAGGATGTCATGGCTTCCACCGCATTGCCGGCGCGGAGTCCACCGGAAATTCGGGCGTCAGGATGGGCGCCACGCGCTCTGCCGTGTCGAGCAGGTTCACCAGCAGGCTGTTCAGCAGGATGATCGCCTCGGGGCGCTGCGCCGTGATGAGGCCGAAGAGCCGCACCGGCCGGAACGGCACGTCGCCCCTGCCATCACGATCCAGGTCGTAGCCCTCGTAGCGATCCCAGAAGTTGCCCGCAAAGCGGGTGGGGGACTGCCGGCTGTTGGTCACCACATCGAAGGCATTGCCGCTGAATTCGTTTCCCTCAAAACGCCCGCCTTCCGCATCGGCATAGACCCGCACCGCCCAGCCGTTGCGGATGAACCGGTTGCGTAGGGCGGTGAGCCGGGTGCTGCCCTCGACCGAGAGCGCCACCGTGTTGCCGGTAAAGGTGCTGCCCTCGAGCCGGCTGTCACCGATCTCCTTGAGCAGCAGTCCATATGCTGCGGCGCCGGTGGCCTCTGCAAAGGTGTTGCGCGTCATGGTGACGTGGCGGGAGTACATGACCGCCACGCCGGCGCGATTGGCGCGGAAGGTGTTCCGGTCGTAGCGGCAGGAATCGGAGTACATGAAATGCAGGCCATACCGGGTGTTGCCGTGGCTCTGGTTCTCCCGGATGGTCGCCTGCCGCCCGAACTCCAGGTAGATCCCGTCCCGATGGCCGCGCACATCATTCCGCTCCACCACCATGCCACGGGTCTGGTAGAGATGGATGGCGTTCCCGTTGGCGGTCTCTGCCGTTCCGCTGCCGGCGATCACGTTGCCGGCAATGACGCAGTTCTCCACGCGCGCGGCATAGACGGCGAAGAAGCTGTCGCGGATGGTGTTGTCCCGGATGCTGCACCCGCGCACGCCGCTGAGCCTGATGGCAGCACGATCGTCGGTGAAACTGGGGGCCACGTTGCGGATGGTAAGGCCGGTGATCCAAACACTGTCGGCGGTAACGAGGAACACGGCCTCGCCGCCGCCATCGATCACCGGCGCATCCTCCCCCGTGATGTGCACGGGCCTGGAAATCCTGAGACCGGCCTCCCGATACAGGCCAGCGTGCACCACGACGGTGTCATGAGCCCCGGCGCGCTCCAGCGCCGCACCCACACTGGCGACCGCCGAGCCGGGCGCGACGTGGATCACGCGCGCCGGCAGGAGGGCTGCCAGGAGGCACAGCGCGGGGGCGATCACCGCGCGATGGCTTCACCCGTGACGGGTGTTCCGGCGAGCACCTCGCTCCAGTCGAGCAGCGTTCCGCCCATCACGGCGCGCACGCTGTCGGCTTCCTGGCCCGGCCGGACTGCCGCCAGGTTGCTGGCCATGGGGCTGCGCAGTTCGTCGCTCCGCAGGTACAGCGCACCGGTCGCTTCCAGCACGCTGTCGCTGGCCACGTAGGAGTGGACCAGTATTGCCTTCACGTCCTCGGCAGGAACGGCACCGGTGGACACGAAGGCGGCAAGGCACCCGATATCGTCGAAGGTGTAGACCTTGCCGGTGCGTGTCACCAGCTGCCCGGCGAAGCGGGGATCGGAGATGAGCATGTGGCACTGCGCGCACGCATCCTCGCCGAAGCGGATGGGCCTGGGTGAGGGAGCGCAGGCAGCGGTCACGCCGAGGGCGAGCGTGGCCACCGCCGCGCGCCTCCGGTCGAGAATGAGCGCCACCACGACCAGGACCAGCGCGGCCACGATAGACCAGCCGCCGATGTCGGGCCATGAAGTCGCCTGAAAGTTGAGCAGCTGCCTGGAGCCGATGAGCGGCGGCTGGTAGCTCATGCCCGGCACCTTGATGATGGCGTGCGGGTCGAGCTCGTGGCCGTAGTCATAGCCCCACTTCCAGAAGTCGACGAGGCCGGCGAGCGCCACTACCGACGTCCCCGCGAGCCATCCGATCACCGCCTTCCGCCGCCCGATGGCTGCGGCGCCGAGGCCGCTCGCCACCAGCGCACCCAGGATCCACGGCATGAAGCGGAGTTCCGGAATGGCGTCGTTCTCGATCCGCTTCATGCCGATGTAATGGTTCAGGTTATTGACGCTGTTCAGGTCGGGCGGCCGGGCACCCCGCACCTCGGACACCCAGATGCGGAGGCCCAGTCCCTCGGGGTACTGCGGTGCCACCAGCTCGATCCGCCAGAGCGGCGTCACGAACGCGGCGAGCATCAGCAGTGCCCCGAGTGCCACCAGCAGGCGCGACCGGCGCGACATCATTTGCTGGCCACCTTCTGCTGGTTGAGCGAGCCGCTGGGTCCGTTCCAGGCGAGCGGCACACTGCTGCCCCGTGCCGACACCCGGGCGTAGCCCTGCATCTCCTGGTGCAGCGCCGAGCAGAAGTCGGTGCAGTAGAAGGGATAGACCCCCACCCGCGTCGGCACCCACACCAGCGTCCGGGTCTGGCCCGGCATGATCAGCAGTTCAGCGGTGGTCGCGCCCATCGCGGCAAAGCCGTGGGGCACGTCCCAGTCCTGCTCCAGGTTGGTCACGTGGAAGAAGACCGAGTCGCCCACCTGGAAGCCTTCGATGTTGTCCGGCACGAAGTGGCTGCGGATGGCAGTCATGTACACATCCACCCGATTGCCCTTCCGCACCACCTTGGTGTCCTTCTCGGACCTGGTCGCAAACGGGTCGGTGTTCTGCTCCAGGGAGAACACCTTCTGCTGGCGGTCCTTGATGATGCTGGCCGGCAGCGCCTGGGCGTAGTGCGGCTCGCCGATGGTCGGGAAGTCGAGCAGCAGCTTCATCTTGCCGCTCGAGATGTCGAACAGCTGGGCCGACTGCGCCAGCTCGGGGCCGGTGGGCAGATAGCGGTCCTTGGTGATCTTGTTGAGCGCCACGACGTACTTGCCGAAGGGTTTCCGGCTGTCGCCGCCCGGCACCATCAGGTGACCGATCGAGTAGTACACCGGCACGCGGTCGAGCACCTGGCAGTCCTTGACCCGCCACTTGACGATTTCGGAGCTGATGAACAGCGAGCTGTAGGCGTTGCCCTTGTCGTCGAACTCGTTGTGCAACGGCCCCAGGCCGGGGTTCTGCACCTCGCACGCCTTGATCGCGTCGTACTTGAGGACCGGGATCCCATGCACGTCGCCGTCAAACGCCTTGGCCTGGATGGCCTGCACCATCTTGCTGAACGAGTGCACCGGGATCACCGTCGCCAGCTTGCCGCCGGACACGATGAACTCACCGGACGGATCGACATCCACGCCGTGCGGCGACTTGGGCGTGGGGAGGAAGTACACCATCTCCGGGCAATCGGCCGGTTGCAGCACCTTGACCGACGTGCCCCACTCGGTGCGCGCAATGCCGTCTTCGCCCACCAGGTTGTGGGCGTAGCGCGCCGGCTCGCTCCTGGCCTTGCCATCCGCCACGCACTGCTCGGCCCGCTTCCAGTTCACGGCGGCGATGTAGTCCTTGTCGTTCTGCGAGGCGTTCACTTCCTTGAGCTCGGACGCCTGCTCGCTGTTATACGAGGTGAAGAACGACCATCCGTCGCTGGGACCCTTGCCGGCATGGGACAGGTCATAGTCGAAGCCGGGCATCCGGATCTGGAAGGCAATCGTCATGTGACCGGTCGCGCTGTCCACCCGCGCAAAGGTCAGCAGGCCGGCAAAGTCCTTCTTGTAATCGGCGATGGCGACGTCACGCTGGGGCGTGGGTACGCTGAAGCGGGTGGCCGCCACCACGTAGCGGTTGTCGGGGGTCACGAAGGGCGACGCGTGATTGCCCGCCGAGTTCGGGATCTCGAGGATCTCCTCGGTGTCGAACCGGGTGAGGTCCAGCCGCGCGATACGCGGCGTGTTGTTGCCGTTGATGAACAGCCAGCGGCCGTCGGGCACGCCATCTGTCTGGGACAGCTGGGGGTGGTGCGCGTCATCCCAGGGCACAAAGCCGAAACTGGTATTCATCATGGCCTTGGTCTGCTCGGTGTAGCCCCAGCCGTTCTCCGGATTCTGGGAGAACACTGGCACGTGCCGCAGCAGCCTTCCGGAGGGCAGGCCGTAGACGCCCACCTGGCCGTCGAAGCCGCCGGAGAAGAAGGCGTAGAACTCGTCATACTGTCCCGGCGCGACATACACCTGCTGCGCCGCATCGGCGGCGGTGTCGCCCAGCTTGGCGGTGGAGGTTCCACACGCCGCCAGGGCCAGCCCCGCTGCTGCCACCCCGCCCATGAACCAGAGTCCGCTCCGATTCCCCTTCATGTACTGCCTCCTGCGGCCAGGCCGCCGATGTGATGCTGCCGACCGGGATCAGTCGTGATCCGCGGCCTCTTTCCTGATGTGTTCGACAATGGCGCGAGCGTCCTCGCGCGAGAGCTGCAGGTTCGGCATCTGGGTCGCGTACTGCGCCAGCAGCGCGCGCGCTTCCGGGTGCCGGGTGTACATCGTGTCCGGTGCCAGGATCATGTTCATCACGTAGGCCGGCGTCCGGCGGGTAAGCACGTCGCCCAGGGCGGGGCCCACGTAGCGCTGGTCGAGCTTGTGGCAGCTGCCGCACTTCAGCTCGAAGATGTCTTCACCGCGCTCGGCCATTTCCTTGTCGAGTGGACCAAGGGTCACCTCCTCGGTGACCGGGCCGATCCCGTTCTTCAGCTGGAACGGCGTCAACTCTTCGCCAGCAGTGGCCGCGGCTGATGCGGTCCCGGCGCTGATGTCGTCTCCCTTGCCACCGCAGGCGGCAAGAAGCAGGGCGGCAAGCAGGAGCAGGCAGTAGCGCACGTCGGGTCTCCGAGTTCGGGTTGCGTGGGTACCGGCATAAACCAGGGCCCGCGCCATATGGCGCGGGCCTGAAGCCTTCATGAAGCCTTCTTCAGTCGCCTAGATCGGCACCGTGAGCACCGCCGACCCGCTGCCGTGCACCAGCCGGCGGCCGACGCTGCCCCCTTCCATTACTCCGGCAGGCCCCCCGCGATGGAATCCCACCACCAGGGTGTGGGCGTCATGTTCGTCGGCGGCAAGCAGGAGCTCGTCCACGATGTCTCCCCGCCGCACCTCCAGCGGGATGGTTACCGCAAACCGCTGCGAGACACTGGCGATCACGTCCTCCAGCCCGACGCTCCGCGCCATCGGCAGGACCATCGGCATGGTGCGGGGTTCATCCGACCTCGGGACCTCGACGGTCACCGCATGCACCGGCTGGTCAAGGGTGACCGCGAGCCGGCAGGCCGCCTCGAGGACCGACGTGGAGTGGCGGGTGCCATCCACCGCAGCCAGGACCGGTCCGTCGAGCGAGCGGCCTGGTGGAATGAGCAGGCACGGCACCCGCGCCCGCCGGGTGACCGAGTCCGCGGTGTCACCCACCAGCAGGCGCGCCGACTGGCTGCGGGGCGTGTGGCCCACCACGATCAGGTCGGCGCCGTTCTCCTCCGCATGCCGCGGCACCTCGATGCCGGGAATGCCCTGCACCACGCAGCAGGTGGCCTCGACGTGATTCCCGCTCTCGCGCTCGAGGGCATGCTCGATGTCATTCAGCACCGTCCGGGCGGACGCCGCCCGCGCCGGCGCGACCGCATTCGAGGGAATGCTGGTGAGCAGGCCGAGGCGGGCGCCCGCCCGGCTGGCGAGCTCCAGCGCCGAGGCGGCCACGTGACGGCCCGCTCCGGATTCATCCACGGCGGCGATGATGAACTGGTATGACATGATCGGACTTTACCCTTCCCTGCATTAAACTATGGTGAAACCGGGCACAAGGTTCCCCATGGATATCTCCGCCAGCTTACCACCCGTCGAGCGGCTCGAGCGGCTGGTTACCGCCGGTACGCTGCTCACCTCGGAGCTTTCCCTCGAAGGCGTCCTCCAGCACGTGGCCGAGATCGCGGCGTCCATCATCGGCGCCCGCTACGCTGCCATCGGCGTGCTGGGGCCCGACGGCCGGCTGCTCGAGAGCTTCACCACCTACGGTATCACACCGGAGGAGCGGGCGAAGATGGGCGATCCGCCCAAGGGCCACGGCATCCTGGGTCTCGTCATCCGCGAGGGACGCGTGATCCGGCTCCCCGACCTCACCAAGCATCCGGAGTCGGCGGGTTTCCCGCCCAACCATCCACCGATGCACTCGTTCCTCGGAGTGCCCGTCGTGGGACGACGCGGCACGCTGGGCGATCTCTACCTCACCGAGAAGATCGGCGCGCCCGAGTTCACCGACATGGACGAGCGGATCGCCAAGCTGCTGGCGG
>CBINCZ010000085.1:0-7811 GCA_966249295.1 uncultured Gemmatimonadales bacterium | reverse complement strand
TTGAGCCACGCTTCGTTGACAAGCGTGGTGGGTGAGAGGGTAGCGCCGGGATCGCGCCGCCGCACCGCCGAAGCCAGGCGACGGAGCTCTTCATACGCACCTGCGTACAGGGCGTCCAGCTGCTCGGCGGCCAGCGGTTGCACGGTCATGACGGTTCTTCCCGGACTTTGGCGCAATGCTCGGAAGCGGATCGGATATGCTACGGGCTGCCCCGGCAGAAGGGAAGGGCAGCCCCCACTCTCGACGCCGGGAATGCTGCCATGCGCCAGGTACTGCTCGCTGCCACCCTGCTCCTCGCCGTCGCCTGTGGCGGTGAGAGCGGTCCGTCAGGCGATGACGATGCCGACGGCCACTTCACCGCCGTGATCAATGACGATGACTTTTCCAGTGATCCCGTCTACGTCAACCTGGGCGTGAATGTCACCCAGCAGGCGCCGGGGCTCTATGTCATTTCAGGCGCGCACGTGGAGGGCGCGTCCTCCACAGCGATCAACCTGTCGCTGTACAACCTCCGCGGCCCAGGTACGTACGCGATCGGCGTGGGGCCAACCGTTGATGGCGGGTCGGCGGTGGTCACCGAAGACGGGAAAGGGTGGGGAACCGATCTCAGCGGCGATGCGGGGACGGTGACGATAACGCAGCTCACCGCCACCCGCATCAAGGGCACCTTCCACTTCGTGGCGCAGCCAGTGACCGGCGGTGCCACCGGGATCCGCGAGGTGACGGATGGCGATTTCGACCTGGCCGTCAATTCAGGCGGCGCGCTGCCCACGGTGCCCGATGAGAAGGGTGGCTCTGTACGCGGTGACCTCGATGGCAGCTGGAACGCCTCCACGGCCATCGCCCTTACGACCCCGACCACCTTTGCCCTCACCGCGAGCAATACGGCCCATACCCTCTCGGTGACGATTGGCGAGTATGCCGGCGTGGGGACCTACGCGCTCAGCCAGACCAGTCCGATCCGGATGGCACAGGTACAGGGTCCGAATTCCAGTCCGTCAAGCTCGAACTGCTGCTGGGGTGGCACCTCCGGCTCGGGCACGATCACCATCACCTCGGCGACGTCCACGCGAGTCAAGGGCACCGTGACGGCCACCCTGCCCGCCAGCGGCGGGACTGCGACGGCGGACCTGACGGTGGATGTGGAGTTTGACGTGGGGCTGCCGCAGTTGCCGTAGGCAGGGCGAGCAAGGCGAGCAGGGCGAGCAAGTTGGCAGGTGGTGGTGGGGCTTCAGTCGTCGCCCGCGACCCGCGTCCCGCGTCCCACCTGCTCGCCCGGCTCGCCCCGCTTACTTGCCAACCTGATACGTTCCCGGCGTGCTCCGCCCCGAGATCGAGAGCCGGTTCCAGGCGTTGATGGTGGCGATCGCGACGGTGAGGTCGGCGAGTTCCTTCTCGGTGAAGTGGGGCTTCACCTCTTCATAGACCTCATCCGGCACCTGCCCGTCGGCAATGAGCGTCACTGCTTCGGTCCAGGCCAGCGCCGCGCGTTCGCGGTCGCTGTACCACGGGCATTCCCGCCACGCCTCGAGCGTGTAGAGTCGCTGCTCCGTCTCACCGATGGCACGCAGGTCCTTCGAGTGCATGTCGAGGCAGTAGGCGCACTTGTTGATCTGCGACGCACGGAACTTCACCAGATGAAGCAGGCTTTGCTCCAGACCGCACTCGTGGATGTACTTCTCCAGGCCGAGCATGGCGTGATAGGCGCCGGGAGAGGTCTGGGCGTAGTGGAGGCGTTCAGGCATCGTTTCGGTGGTCGTTGCGGTCATGGCTTCTTTCCCGTCGTGGGTGGGTTGCGGTGATGAGCTGAGCGCCATGCGCTGGGTGCTTAGCGCTTGATGATCCATGCTCCATCGCCCGGCACCGCGTGGGCAATCAGAGCGATCAGGAGCCGGCGCAGGAGCGACGGCGCAGCTGCGGGGGCGGCAGCGTCAGGAAACAACCGGAGACGGGCGGGCGGTTCCGCCGGCCGACCGTGTGTGCGCAGATCCAGTTGCATCGGCTCCATCCCTGTGGCTGAAGGCGAAGCCAATATGCAAACAAGTGGACCTGTCACACAGTGCCATTTATGCTAATTTGATAGTACCACTTTATGCCCCGTCAGGCCGTCACCCTCCCGCTCATCCTCCCGCCCCGGGAGCCCGGCGCCACCGCCGGCCGCTGGCTCTATGACGCCCTGCGCGCTGCGATCCTCGACAGACGGCTCGGCCCCGGGGTACGGTTGCCGGCCACGCGCGACCTCGCCCGGCAATACCAGCTCTCGCGCGGGACAGTGGTCGGCGCGTTCGAGCAGCTGCGGGCGGAAGGGTATATCCGCGGAAAACAGGGCTCGGGCACCTACGTCAACGATGTCCTGCCCGATGCACTGCTGGTCGCCGGCCGCGCCCGTGATCCAGCAGGGACGCGGCGAGGGCGCAGGGCGGGGCTTCGTGTCTCGGATGTTGCACGTCGCACCACGCCCTTCTCCACCACGCCGATTCCTCGCATCCGCGCCTTCCGGGCTAACCAGCCGGCGCTCGACCTCGTGCCCACCACGCTCTGGGCCCAGGTTGCCGGCCGCCGCCTGCGCTCTGTGACGATCCAGCAGCTGATGGGGTGTCCCCCGCTGGGCTACACTCCGCTTCGCGAGGCCGTGGCCGGCTACCTGACCAGCGCGCGCGGCGTCCGATGCACCGTGGACCAGGTCTGCATCGTCTCGGGTGTCCAGGATGCGCTCGACCTGGCTGCGCGCCTCATGCTGAATCCGGGCGACCGCGTGGCCATGGAAGACCCCGGCTACAGCGGTGCATCAGGGGCCTTCCGGGCGCTCGGCGCGAAGGTCATCGGCGTCCGGGTCGATGCCGAAGGGATGACCCTTCCGCCCGGGCTGCTGCGGGATGTGCGGATGGTTTACGTGACGCCCGCCCACCAGTTCCCCCTGGGCGTCACCATGAGTCTCGGACGACGGCTGGCGCTGCTCGCATGGGCACGCGCCGCCAACGCCGTGATCTTCGAGGACGATTACGACAGCGAGTTCCGTTACGCCGGCGCACCGATGCCTGCGCTGCAGGGACTCGATGAGGACGATCGGGTGCTCTTTGCGGGCAGCTTCAGCAAGGTGCTGTTCCCCGGCCTGCGGCTCGGCTACCTCGTGGTGCCCGAGTCACTGGTGGAGCCCGCCGAGATCATGCTCAGCGTTTCGCGCCGGCACGGGCCGGTGCTGGAGCAGGCCATCCTCGCTGACTTCATCGCGGACGGTCACTTCGGCCGCCATGTGCGCCGCATGCGCGAGATCTACGCGCAGCGCCTGGGCGTGCTGCTCGAAGAAGGCCGGCCTCAGCTCGACGGCTTGATCACGATCTCCGACATCGAAGCCGGGCTGCAAACGGTGGGATGGCTGGCCAAGGGGCTGGATGCGCAGGAGGTGACGGACGCAGCCGCCCGGCGCGACGTGCAGGTGGTGCCGATCAGCGAATACGCCGTGACACGGCAGCCACCCGAGGCGCTACAGCTGGGATTTGCCGCGGTGGATGAGATGGAGCTGAAGAGGGGGGTGACGGAGCTGGGGAGAGTGTTGGAGAGGCGGCTGGACGGTGAGACGGCTAGACGGCTAGACAGCTAGGAACCGAAGCTACGAACTAACCGTCCAGCCGTCTGACCGTCTAGCCGTCCACGTGCATCACCATCATCATCCCCGCCCCCAGGTGCTCCGCGATATGGCAGTGCAGCATCCAGTCGCCGGGATTGGAGGCGTCGATGAGCAGGTCCACCGTCGAGCCCACCGGGATGAGCGCGGTGTCCTTCCACACCAGGTTCTTCGTCGGCACGCCGTCACGCGCGACCACCAGCATGCGCTGGCCGTGCAGGTGAATGGGATGCTGCATCGGGTGGAATGATCGCGGATCATTGAAGATCCGGAGCTTCACCACCGAGCCCCGCTTCACGTGCCAGTCGATGTCGCCGTTCTCCTTGCCCGTCGCGTCGTCCCGCAGGATCCAGTGCACCTGTCCGCTGGTGGAGAGCCAGTTCATGTCGGGCATGCCGTCCACCCACTCCACCGGCGCGTAGTACGCGGTGTCGATGGTCATGAACTGCACCGTGGCGAGCGGTAGCCCCGAGACGCGCACCGTGAGCGTGAGCGACTTGTCGGGCGCCTTGTCGAAATATTTCCGGTAGCGCTCGATGTCCTGCGTCACGCTGTCATAGTGCCGGAGCGTGGCAAACTGCGCCGAGTAGTCGGGCGTGGCGGCGGCGCTGTCCACCGTGATCATGCCGACCGTGTCCACCTCGGGCTCGAACTCGCCGCGATAGTGATTGATGGCCTGGATCGCGTTCACCATGGCGTACTGTCCAGGCTTGTCGAACCGTACCTCCACCACATACCGCTCTGCCGGTGACAGCACCACGCTCGGCACCATCTCCTCGCGCTCGAAGCGGCTCACATCCGAGGCCAGCACCTTGATCGGCGCGCCGCCGAAGGAGACGTTCCAGGTGCGCGAGCTCGAGACGTTGGTGAGGTAGAAACGCACCACCTCGCCGCTGTGCACGCTCAGGTGATAGTCGGGCTCGCCGTTCACCAGCAGGACATTGCCCACTCGTCCCATCAGCGCGAAGTCGATCTGCTCCTTCCCGAACGGGATCAGCGTATCGGCCTGCATGAGCAGGTCGCCCAGCATCAGGACCTGTTCCTGGTTGGCCGGGGAGTAGTAGTCTCGCGCCGGCGCGTCCACCAGCATGTTGCCGAACAATCCCATGGACTGCTCGATATCCTCGCGCACGTGCGGGTGATACCAGTAAATGCCGGCGTCGGGGAAGTGCACCGTGTAGGTATAGTCGGCGCCCGGTGCCACCGGCTGCTGGGTGACGCCCACCGCTCCGTCCGACGCGTTGTCGAGCCGCACCCCATGCCAATGCACGCTGCTGGGCAGGTCAATCCGGTTGTGGAACCGCACCGTGATGGTGGCGTTCTGTGGCACGCGGATCAGCGGACCCGGCACCTGTCCGTTGAAGGCGTACATCGCGAATGCCTGGCCCTTGATGGTGCGCCGCACCAGGCCGGCAGTAAGGTCCAGCGTGTCACCATCCTTGAGTGGCGTCACCTTGGCGGCCACGGCCTCGGGCAGCGACGAAAGCTCCTTGCCGGCGCCCGGCAGGAAGGTCCCGCCCGGTGGGACCAGCCCCACGAGCCCCGGCATCATCTTCATGCCGGCCGGCATCGGCACCGGCATCGCCATGGCCGAGTCGCCCATGTGCATATGGTCCATGCCCGAGGTGGGCTGCTGGGCCATGAGCACGCAGGGCGAGGCCAGCAGGCACACGCCGGCGAGCAGCCACATCGTTCTCAACGTCACTGCGAGACGCCGCGGAAGAGCGGGTGCGTCAGGAACGACTGCAGCCAGCCGCTCGGTGAATGGCCGTGCAGGATGGTGGGACCTGCATGCGTCGTTGCCGCCGAGTCTGCCTCAGCGGTGATCACGAAGAGGAACTTGTTCAGCTCCGCCTGCCCCACGGTGCTCTTGCCGTTACTCACCACACCGAGACGACGCCAGGTGGAGAGATCAGTGGAGACCTCCCAGGCGACGTACGAGGAATACGACCCCAGGCTCGACGCGACAGGGAGGTTGGAGGCCGTGACTTGGATGTCATAGCGGGCGCGCCCGTCGGCCGTTACGGCGATGCCGAAGGGCGAGGCGGCAAAGACCAGGCGCGCCTGGCCCTGCGCCGAGGGCGCCTTGGCAGTTGCCTGCAGCGTGATGTCATACGGCCCCGCGGGCGGCGCGGCCAGGAGAGCGCCGGCCGCCAGCAGGGAAAGTCTCAACGTCGTCACTGGCCGCCTGCAGCTCCCGCGGCAGCGGTCGGGCCATGAGCCCAGTCCTGCACACTGGAAATGTTAGCCATCCCGTAGTCCTTGCCGTTCCAGCCATTGAAGCCCTTCAGCTTGAACAGCCAGAGGCCGGAGCGCATGTCGGACAGCACGATCAGACCGTCGCTGTTGCGCACATCCACGCCGAACGCACCCTGCTCCACACTGTGGGTGCTCTCCCAGCCGTTGTTGGGATTGCCACCAAAGCCGTGCTCGTGGGTGCAGCCGCAGGTGTACCACCAGCCCTCGGTCTTGGGGTTCTTCGGATCCTTGAGGCTGAAGATCTGCAGCCCGTCCTCGTAGGCCGACACGAAGACGTAGGGCCAGCGCACTTCATGATTGTGCGACAGGTCGCGCCAGTCGGCGGTCCAGGCACTGATCGGCGTGTCGAGGTTCTGGGTGGAATCCATCTGCGCCGCCTGCAGGTCCCAGATCCGGAGCGGAGTGTACTGGTACTCCGTCTCGGTCACGGCGTAGCGGCCGTCCGGCGAGGGCGTAAAGGTGTGCGCAATGTCAAAGCCCAGGCCGGTGACGGTGAAGAGCTGGGTGGGCGACTCGGGATGGGTCACGTCCCAGACGGAGTAGCCGCCCAGGCCGGCGCCGTAGAACTTGTCCTGATGGGTGCCGGGGTCGTAGCCGACATAGAAGTCGTGGTAGCTGCTGGTGCCCATCTGGGTGAATGGCGTGGGGTTCGGCACGCCACCGATGAGCCAGTCGGCCGAGTTGGTGTCGCTCACCACCTTGCCCAGGTCATAGACCAGCGCCCGGCCCTCGTTCACAGTGGCGAACAGCAGGGCGCGGCCGTCGCTGTGCTTGTAGGCAAAGATGTTGTGGAAGCCGCCGGGTGCTGCGGGATAGCGGATACGCGCCACTTCCTTGACCTTGCTGCCGTCGGGCAGCCCGGTCACGTCGAACACCACGGCACCCAGGTCGGCATCGGGGCCGCCCTGCATGAACTGCAGCGACTGCACGTAGTAGTACTTGTTGCCGATGCTGAAATACTTGCCGTCCATCGCGCCGATGCCGCGGTGGAGTTCCGGATTCTCGATGGTCCAGGTGTAGACCAGCTTGGGGTGCGCCGGATCGCGGACGTCGTAGACCTTGGCGTTGAAATTGACAAAACCGCTGACATAGACGTACGGGCGGCCGGGGTCCTGCTCCATCTCGATGTCGGCTGCCTTCCAGGCACCGGGATTGTTCTCAACGTGCGCCAGCATTGTTACCGACTTGCTGCCGCCCTTCTTCTGGTCAAAACGTGGCACGGTCATCCCGGGATCCTGGGCCCGGGCGATGGCGACGGGTGCGGCGCCGAGCAGCGCCAACATGACAAGCGACCGGTACATCAGGCCTCCTCTGGGCAGGGATGCAGGGGTAGGAGTCAAGAGTCGAGGGTCGAGGGGCAGGGGTCAAGGGGCTGGGCGCTTGGCGCTTGGCGCTCAGCGCCAGCTGTCCGCCTGTCCGTCTGCCCGTCTTGCAAACACTGTCGCCACATGGCCCGAGTGCCCCGGCATCCGTCGCAGGATGGCGAATTCTTCGGCGGCGGCAAGCAGCTGCAGGGCGCAGACGAGGCGAAAGGGCCAGACCGGGCCACCCAGGAGAGCGAGTGGCAAGGCGATGCTCATTGCGACGGCAAGTCCCTTCGACGCCCAGGTGTGCAGGCCGGGCACGGTCCGCCACCGGATCAGCGACCAGGCGGTCGGCGCGAAGTAGCTGGAGACAGCGAGCGCGATCCACCATGCCTCGGCCCGCATGAGTGCCGGCCAGAGGACAAAGAGCCCCGGCAGCAGCGTCACGACCAGCACGTAGTCGCCCAGGCTGTCCAGCAGGCGACCCAGGTCTGTCGTCGCGCCGAGCCGGCGTGCAATGAAGCCATCGGCAGCGTCGGTCAGGAATGCCAGCAGCAGTAGCGCCACGAACACCGGGCGCTGACCGGCCAGCATCGCGGGCACCAGGGCCAGGCACAAGCAAT
>CBINCZ010000084.1:0-7851 GCA_966249295.1 uncultured Gemmatimonadales bacterium | reverse complement strand
TGCCGCGAGCTCTCGCCGGACCTCCGCCGGGACCGTGCCCCGGTGCAGGTGATCCAGCACCACGCCGGAGTCCGTCGGATCCACCACCGGCAGTGTCCACTCGAAGTTCTTTGCCGCCGACCGCAGCATGGCTGGCCCACCGATATCGATGTTTTCGATGGCGTCCTCGAGCGCGACATCGGGCCGGGCAATGGTGGCCTGGAAGGGATAGAGATTAACGGCCAGCAGGTCGATCGGAACGATTTCGTGCTGGGCAAGCGCCGCCTGGTGCTCTGGCGCATCACGCCGGGCGAGCAGGCCACCGTGCACCTTGGGATGCAGCGTCTTGACCCGGCCGTCCATGATTTCCGGGAATCCCGTTACCTCACTCACGCCAAGGACAGGCAGGCCCGCCTTTCGCAAGGCGTTCGCGGTGCCTCCCGTGGAGACCAGCTCCCACCCGAGTTGCACCAGCCCCTCGGCGAACGAGACGATCCCACGCTTGTCACTGACGGAGAGAAGTGCCCTGGGCATGACGGTGGCGGTTCCTTGGTGTGTGGCGTTCAATCGGCTGAGTCGATCGGCACTGGGTATCCCCGTCGTGCCGCTTCCCGCACAACGGCGGGCAGGAGCTCGTGTTCGGCCGCGAGCACGCGTGCGGCCAGGGTATCGACGGTGTCATCCGGCAACACAGGAACGCGCATCCGGGCCAGGATGGGGCCACGGTCGTACTCCTCGTCTACCAGATGCACGGTGCAGCCGGACTCACGGTCTCCGCTGGCCAGCACGGCGGCATGTACCCGCCTGCCGTACATGCCCTGGCCTCCGAATGCCGGCAGCAGGGCGGGGTGGATGTTGATGATCCGGCCGCGGTAGCGCGCCACCACCTCGGGCGGCACCCGCTTGAGATAGCCGGCCAGCACGACCAGGTCGATCCGGTGCCGTTCCAGCTGGCGCAGCCACTCCGACGCGTCCCCGGGACTGGCCAGCACCTCCGCCGGGATCTCGCGACGGCGGGCCCGTTCCAGACCGCCCGCCGAGGCGCGATCGCTGAGCACCAGGGCAATGTCAACGGCATCGTCTGGAGACGCGAAGGCATCGAGGAGCGCTTCCAGGTTGCTGCCCCCGCCCGAAACGCACACCGCCACCCGCATTGGCATGGCGGCAAAACTAACGGACGACTGGACTTTCGCATAGCTGGCTCGCATGACGCTTGAGGTTCGCGTCAGTGCGGCCGTCAGGCAGAATCCCAAGTATTTGCGCGGTGGCGACTTATCAGGCTTTCCGTCGACGGGCATCGCTGGTACGGTGATTGCCTTTCGACGTCGGCGTCGTAACCCGTCCTTCGTACTCAGTCCAGAGGATGACCATCATGATCCGGCCGTTTCACCTGCGACCCCTTCTCATGGTCGCTGCCGGCGCTCTCCCTTCCGCCTGTGAAGCTCCCACCTCGCTCGGCCCCCAGGGCGACCTGTCCGCTGTCGTGACAACTGTCGCCGTCACCGACGGCGATGCCACCGCCAGCTACCACTCCGGCTTGCCGCCGGCCAGCGGGGACCCCGCCGCGCCCACCGCCACCGGCACTGCCTCAGTGGTGACTGGCGGCAGCGCCAGTCTGACGCTCTCTTCGCAAGCTCCGTTCGAACGCGTGATTGTGAGCGTGAACGGCCTGGACGGCTACTACGAGCTTACCCTGCCCGCCGATGCTGAGGCGGCCGGCGTGGTGCTGGGCATCGCGTCCGGAGCTGACGAGGCCGACCTCCAGCTTCGCCTTGCCGTGGAGACGGACGGCGCGGTGAGCGGCTATGCGGTGCAGCCGCTCAAGGTGCATCACGTCGGCAGCGGTGACGTGCAGATCAGTGTCAGCTGGAGCGGCGCGAGCGACGTGGACTTGCGGGTGACCGATCCGTCGGGCGAGCTGATCTACTTCGACAACCCGTCCGCCGCGAGCGGAGGCACACTGGATCTCGACTCCAACGCCAGCTGCACCATTGACGGCGTGAATAGCGAAAATGTGGTCTGGCGTAGCGGCCACGCCCCACGTGGCGAGTACAAGGTGACACTGGTGTACCACGACGATTGCGGAGTGGCACGCACTGACTATGTGGTTACCGTGGCAATCGCGGGCCAGGAGGCACAGACTGTCACTGGGTCGTTTGAAGGATCGTTCGAGGACAATCCGGATGTGGACGTGGGGACGTTTACGTACTAGACGGCTGGACGGCTGGACGGCTGGACGGCGAGTTCTTACTTGCGGGCTCCAGTCGCCGAGTCGCCGAGCCGCCGAGCCGCCGAGCCGCCGAGCCGTCCAGCCGTCCAGCCGTCCACCCGTCTACTCCGGCACCGAATCCCTCGGCAACGAATCTACCGGCAAGGAATCCACGCCCACCGAATCCGGCCGCGCCGGTGGCACGCCCGGCTTGGGGGCCACGAACACCCCCCGCGTGCTGCCCGGGACGCCTGTCACATTGCGTATGCTGCCCACCAGCACCAGATACTGTCCGGCTGTGTCCATCGGCGCCTTGAGCACAAGGATCAGCCGGTTCGAGAGTGTGGGCCGAGCGGGTGTCGTGTCGCGGGCCGGTGCCGCACCCGGCGGAGCAGCAGCGGGTGGCGCCGCGTGCCTGACTGAATCAGGCCGAAGCGAATCCGGACGCAGGGAATCGGGCCGCGCAACCTGGCGGAGACTGTCGTACACCCGCTGGGTCGAAAGGGAGGCTACAGGAACGACGGCCGAATCTGGCAGGTGGCGGACCGTGACGAGTGCAGTGTCAATGCGCTGGGCAGGGCTCAGCGGCTGGCTGAACTGCAGTTCCACCGTCACGCTGTCGCGCGGGGTCGCCTGCTGCAGGCGAGGCGGATTGGTGTCGTGGGGGAAAGTCCAGAGCGTGAGCGCCGCCCCGTTTCCCTTCGCGGTCAAGGAGTCATAGGCTTCTCGCGGCTCCCGGCGTCCGTTCCGGTTCTGGTCCACTGCGCCATAGACCAGGTAGGTGCCCGCCGGCAGCGGTGCGCCCAGGAAGTTTCCCGCCGAGTCAGCCCCGATCCGGTAGGGGAGACTGTCGGGTTGCAGGACTGCCTCGACCAGCGCGCCGGGAACCGGCTGTCCAGTGGTCCAGTCAATCACCTTGCCGCGCAACGTATCGGTGGGAAGGGGCCCGCCGGTGGTGAACGTGACCACGGCGCGTGCCGACGTGGCCCGGTTGTTCCTCAGGTCCATCACGCCAGGGAGCAGCTCGATCCGGTAGGTGCGGTTTGGCTGCCAGCCCTCGCCCGGTCGCACGCTGATCCGCGAACGCTTCCAGCTCACATCCGCCGTGCGGGTGGTGGGCGAGAGCAGGATGAGTCGCTGCAGGTCACCGGTGCCGTTCGCGTTGGCCGGCGCGGAACCTTCCGACACCACCTCATCGAAGCGGAACTCCACCTCGCCATTGAAGTCGGGCAGCGCCACCAGCGATTCGGGGAATGTCCCGACCAGCCTGGGTGGGGCAGTGTCCGGAGGCCCACCCGGTGGCGGCTCGATCTTGGCGCATGCGCCGACGATGACGAGCGTGCCGAGGACGAGGAGAGTCGTACGTCGCACGTCATACGTCGTATGACTGCGCGTCCCGCGTCTCGCGTCTCGCGTCCGCTTCACCCGCATCCCAGCAGCTTCCGCTTGCTCCGCAGGGTTTCGGCTTGCTCGCGCCATGAAGCGAGCTTCTGCCGTTCATTCTCCACCACGCGCGCTGGCGCGCGGCTCACGAACTGCTCGTTGGCCAGCTTCCGCTCCTGCTGGCTCAGCAGGGTGCCGAGCCGCGCGACTTCGTCGCCCAGGCGGCGGCACTCCCGCTCGAGGTCGATGGCGCCGCCCAGGGGCACGAAGACCGCCGTGCCATCGTCGAGCACCGCGTGGCCGCCCGGCTCGTTGCCGGCGTCTCCAAAGCTCAGTGCCGACGCCTTGGCCAGCCGCATGATGGTGCCGCGCTCCGCGTCGAATGCACGCTCGGCGTCCGGCGAAGCCGGTGTCACATGCACCGGGACCGAGGCGCCGGGCTGCACACCATACTCTGCCCGGATCTGCCGCACTGCAGTGACCAGCTGCTGGACCAGACTGAAGTCCCGCTCGGCGTCCGGGTTCACCGCACGCGGGTCTGCTGCGGGCCACCGCGCGATCATGATGGTGTCGCTCTCACGCCGGCCCGGCAGGCGGGTCCAGAGCGCCTCGGTAATGAACGGCATGATGGGATGCAGCAGCCGCAGCGCCACGTCGAACGTGCGAGTTGCAACCGCGCGCGCCACATCGCCCCCGGGCTGGTCGCCATAGAGCCGAGGCTTGATCTGCTCGATGTACCAGTCGGCCAGGTCCGACCAGATGAAGTGGTAGACGACGTTGGCCGCGTCATTGAACCGGAACTTCTCGTACGCCGCCGTGGCTTCCCTGACCGTGGCGTCGCAGCGTGCGATGATCCACTGATCGGCAAGCGTGAACTCATGGGGCCGCACCGTATCCGGGTGATCGCCCGCGATGGGCCGGACCGGGCCGTCGAGGTTGCTGAGGATGAAGCGGCCGGCATTCCACAGCTTGTTGGCAAAATTGCGGCCTGGTGCGAACGACGTTTCCAGGTCAGACGGGTCGAGAATCAGGTCCGTGCCGACGGCCATCCCTGACAGGATCACGTACCGGAGTGCATCCGCGCCGTAGCGTGCGATCACGTCCAGCGGATCGATCCCGTTGCCCAGCGACTTGGACATCTTGCGATGCTGGGTGTCGCGCACCGTGCCGTGCAGGTAGACGGTCGTGAACGGAATGTCCCCCATGAACTCACAGCCCGCCATCACCATCCGCGACACCCAGAAGAAGATGATCTCCGGGGCGGTGACCAGCGTGTTGCCGGGATAGAAGCGCGCCAGGTCCGGCGTCTGGTCGGGCCAGCCGAGCGACGAGAACGGCACCAGCCAGGAGGAGAACCAGGTGTCGAGCACGTCCTCGTCCTGGTGCACATTACCGCCGCACGCAGTGCAGCGCGCCAGGTCGGTGCGGCTCGCGGCCACATGGCCGCATTCGTCGTTGTCGCAGTACCACACCGGGATCCGGTGGCCCCACCAGAGCTGGCGGGAGATGCACCAGTCGCGGATGTTCTCCATCCACTGGGCGTAATCGTCGCCGCGGCGCTCGGGAATGAACCGGAGCCGCCCATCGCGATAGGCCTGAAGCGCCGGCTCGGCAAGCGGCGCCATCCGCACGAACCACTGGTCCGAGAGCCGGGGCTCGACAACCGTGTCGCAGCGATAGCAGCGTCCCACCGCGTGCGGATGGTCTTCGATCTTCTCCAGCAGGCCCAGCGCCTCGAACTCCGCCACCACCTGCTTGCGCGCCTCGAAACGATCCAGGCCGCGGTAGCGCTCCGGCACCTCGTCGTTCATGTGCGCGTCGGGCGTCATCACATCGATCGTGGCGAGTCCCGCGCGCCGGCCGATCTCGAAGTCAGTCGGATCGTGGGCCGGCGTCACCTTCACGGCGCCGGTGCCGAAAGCGGGATCCACGACATCGTCGGCCACGATGGGGATACGCCGCCCCGTGATGGGCAGGATGACATCGGTGCCGATCAGCTTCGCGTAGCGCGTGTCGTCCGGGTGCACGGCAACACCGGTGTCGCCCAGCATCGTCTCCGGGCGGGTGGTCGCCACCACGAGGTGGCCACCCCCGACAAGCGGATAGCGCAGGTGCCAGAGTTTGCCGGGCGCCTCATGCTTCTCGGCTTCTTCATTGGAGAGCGCGGTGAGGCAGCGGGGACACCAGTTGATGATGTAGTGGCCGCGGTAGACCAGCCCCTTTTCGTAGAGCCGGACGAACGCCTCCCGGACAGCGCGTGAGAGCCCTTCATCCAGGGTGAAGTAGGTGCGCGACCAGTCGCAGCTGGCGCCCAGGGCGCGAAGCTGGTCGAGGATGGTGGCTCCCGTCTGCCGCACGTACTCCCAGACCCGCGCCACGAAGGCGTCACGGCCCAGGTCGAACCGGGTGAGGTCCTCGGCTGCGAGCAGCCGCTCGACCACGTTCTGGGTGGCGATGCCGGCGTGATCGGTGCCCGGGAGCCAGAGCGTCTGCCGCCCGCGCATCCGCTCGAACCGGATGAGCGCGTCCTGGACGGTGTTGTTGAGGCCATGGCCCATGTGGAGCTGCGCGGTCACGTTGGGCGGTGGCATCATGACCACGTAGCGATCGCCCTCCGGCCGTGACTCAGGCTTGAAGAGCCCGAGCCCGATCCAGCGGGCGTACAGCGCGGCTTCGATGTCCTGCGGCTCGTACTGCGGTGCGAGCGGCGCGCTCATGCGGTCTGGTTGGCAGGCTGCGGCTGGTGCTGGCGCGGGCGGTCGTCTTCACCGCGGACCAGGATGCTATTGATGATGGTTTCGATGCCGGCGATGTGCCGCACGGTCCGGGCGGCGAGAGCCCGTTCAGAGCGGGTGCCGACCCAGCCGCGGAGCTCCACCGAGTGGAGGCCCACCGGCCGCACTTCAAGCGCCAGCCCGGCCAGGGTCGGATGGCTGGCCAGTGCCTCGCGTGCCGCCGCCGCGGTGGCCGAGGCCGACCGGGGTGGAGGTGGCGCGGGCGAGCGCAGCCGGCGCGCGGCGCGGCCCAGGCGCTCCCGGTTCACGCCGCCGGCCCACGCGCCGAGGACGGTTCCGAGCAGGAGGCCGGTCACGAGCCCCAGGGCTCCCCAGCCTGCGATTTCTCCGGCGGACATGGACTCACTGCGGCGCACCGTTCACCCTCGTGCAAAATGTTTTCGGCCCGCGTTAAGTTTAACACGCTCGACGCGGTCCTGAGACACCGTCCGCCTGCATCCATTCCAAAGCCGGGACACCCTGATGGCTGATGAGCGGCTCGAAGTGCCTTTGTCTGATCTCCTGCGCTGGCTGGTTGTCTTCGGCCTGGTAGTGCTGGGCATCGTTCTGTATATGGTGCTGGCTCCGCAGACTGAGCCCGTCGTGCACCCGGCTGGACAGGAACTCGCCCCATGAGCGACATCCGCGTGATCCTGCCGGACGGAAGTGAGAAGGAACTCCCCTCGGGCGCCACGGGGCGGGACCTTGCCGCCAGCATCGGGGCCGGGCTCGCCAAGGCCGCGCTGGCCGTGCGGGTCAATGGTCAGATCCGGGACCTGGACCGCCCGCTGGACGATGGCGCCAAGGTGGCCATCCTCACCGACAAGGATCCCGATGCCCTGGGGCTGCTGCGCCACTCGGCGGCACATGTGCTTGCCACGGCTGTGCGCGAGATCTTCCCCGGCGCCGGGATCGGTTTCGGTCCGGCAATCGAGGATGGCTTCTACTACGATTTCGACGTGCCGCGGCCGTTCACGCCCGAGGACCTGGAGCGGATCGAGGCCCGGATGGCGGAGGTGGTAAAGGCCGACTACCCCTTTGTCCGCGAAGTGGTGGACCGGCAGGAAGCCAACCGCCGCTTCGCTGATGACCCGCTCAAGCTCGAGCGCATCAGCGAACTGGGCGATGACGAGACCATCAGTGTGTACACGGATGGTCCCTTCACCGACCTCTGCCGCGGGCCTCACGTTCCGTCCACTGGCCGGCTCAAGCATTTCAAGTTGCTGCACGGTGCCGGTGCCTACTGGCGCGGCGACGAGCACCGCCAGATGCTGCAGCGCATCTATGGCACGGCGTGGTTCCGGCAGGAAGATCTCGACGCGTACCTCCATCGGCTCGAGGAGGCGCGGAAGCGGGATCACCGGCGGGTCGGCCGCGAGCTTGACCTGTTCATGTTCCATCCCTCGGCACCGGGGGCCGTGTTCTGGACCGAGCGCGGCACGACGGTGTACAACCTGCTGGTCGACTTCGTGCGCCAGCTGCAGGCGGAAGCGTTCAAGGAGGTCA
>CBINCZ010000083.1:0-8051 GCA_966249295.1 uncultured Gemmatimonadales bacterium | reverse complement strand
CTGCTTGATCGCCTCGACTTCATCGTCAAAGCGCTTGAGGTCGAGCGGTCGCACGGTGAGGCCCATCCGCTGGCGCATGATGTCCACAGCGCGCGTCAGCCGTTCCGGTACGGGGCGGACTTCACGCAAGGCGGGATCGCCGCCCTGGTACACCAGCAGGTTCTTGGCGGTCGTGAATCCTGCCTGCTCAATGAGTGCCTGGTAGTACCGCGGGTTGTGCGGCATCATCAGCGCCGGCGGCGTGTCGAACCCGTCCACCAGCAGGCCACATTCGTCATTCACCGAGAACGACGCCGGACCGCGCATGGTGTCGAAGCCACGCGCCTTGAGCCAGTCCGCCGCGGCAGCAAACAGCGCGTCGGCGGTCTCCTGCCGGTCCTCGCACTCGAAGAAGCCGAAGAATCCCACCAGGTCGCCGTGGGTCTCGTTATGGAGCCGGTTGGAGATGGCCGCGATGCGGCCCACGACCTCCCCATCCCGCTCGGCGAGGAAGTAGCTGGCTTCGGCGTGCTGAAAGAAGGGGTTCTTCTGGCGATTGAGGAGGAGGGCTACATCCCGACGCAACGGCGGGACCCAGAGGGGGTCCCGCTTGTGCAGCCGGTACGGCAGGTCAATGAACCGCTTGAGATCCCGCGCGCCCTGGACTTCGCGAACGGCCGCGGGGTTCAGACGACCCCCAGCTCCCGGCCAATGCTGGCGAATTGATCGAGGCAGAAGTCAATCTGCTCGAAGGTGTGCGTGGCCATGACGCTGGTGCGGAGCCGGCACTGGGTCGGCTGCACTGCGGGCGGCATGACAGGATTGGTGAAGACCCCGGCGTCGAAGAGCCGGCGCCACATGACGAACGTGGTTTCCATCGGGCCGATGAGCACCGGGACGATAGGTGTCTCGGTGCTGCCGACGTCGAAACCGAGCGAGCGGAAGCCGTCCTGCAACCGACGGGCGTTGGCCCACAGGGCGTCGCGGCGCTCCGGCTCACGCTGGATGACTTCGAGCGCGGCAAGCACGCCGGCAGTGTTGGACGGCGGCAGCGACGCCGTGAAGATGAGCGGACGGCTGTGGTGCCGGATGAAGTGAATGACCTGCTCCGAGCCCGCGACGAACCCGCCGATGGAGGCCAGCGACTTGGAGAAGGTGCCGGCGATGATGTCCACTTCGTCGGTCATGCCGAAGTGCGCAGCCGTGCCGTCGCCGTTGGGACCCAGCACGCCGAGGGCGTGGGCATCGTCCACCGCGAGTGCGGCGCCGTGCTTCCGGGCCACGCGCACGAGGCCAGGGACGTCGGCGATGTCGCCCTCCATGGAGTACACGCCGTCCACCACGATGAGCGAGCCACGGTTGCCCCCGCGCTCCAGCTTCCGGTCCAGGCCGGCGAGGTCGCCATGGTTGAAGCGCTCGGTCTCGCCGAACGACATCTTGGCGCCGTCCACGATGGAGGCGTGGTCGAGCTTGTCGAGGAAGACCATCTCGCCCCGGCCGACGAGCGCGCTGATGAGGCCGAGGTTGGCGTTGTAACCGGTGGAGAAGACGAGGCAGTCTTCCTTGTTCAGGAACTGGGCGAGCGCGTCCTCGAGCTGGCCGTGCAGGTCGAGCGTGCCGTTGAGGAAGCGGCTGCCGGTGCAGCCGGAGCCGTAACGGTGCAGGGCCCGCTGGGCGGCTTCCAGGACCCGCGGATGATGGGTGAGCCCCAGGTAGTTGTTGGAGCCCAGCATGATCCGCTTCTTGCCCTCAATCGTGACGACCGTGTCCTCGGATTCCGAGATGGGCTTGAAATACGGGTACAGCCCGGCCGCCTGAATCTCGCGTGCTTTCGTGAACTGGCGACACTTTTCAAAGAGCGCAATGTGCTGAAGCGTCTGCGTATCCACGTTGCCTCGGCCAGAGATGAAGTGTGAGGACCGCCGCGACCCCACTTCGCCTGATACAGAACGGTTCAAAGTACAAGATTGGTGCGTCTGGGACAAGCGACTGCACTCCTGAGCGGCAGTGTCAAGAAACTGGTCGTCCGGCCGTTAAGATATTTGTCGGCAACGGCTTAGGACAGGACGGCACGCCCGGGACCTGATCGGGCACGCCGCCGGTCCGTCGCGAAGGCCGTGCCATTCCGTAGTGCTTCGGATTTCCGCCCTGCGCGGTGCTTTCTACTCTTCCCCCGTGCAACGTTCCTTTCCCGCCGCCCGGCCGCGGCGGCTCCGCGCCTCACCCGGCATTCGTTCCCTGGTTCGCGAGCATCGGCTCGATCCGTCCCGGTTCATCCTGCCGCTCTTTGTCTGTCACGGCACGAATCGCCGGCACGAAGTCACCTCCATGCCCGGGGTCTTCCAGCTGTCCGTGGATGACTCGCTCCTGGGAGTGGTACGAGAGGCCACGAGCGCCGGTGTCGGCGCCGTGCTCCTGTTCGGCATCCCGGCAACCAAGGACGAAGTGGGCTCCGAGAACTGGGCGCAGGACGGCATCGTTCAGCAGGCCCTCCGCCTGCTCCGTTCCGCATTTCCGGACCTGCTCCTGCTGACAGATGTGTGCTGCTGCGAGTACACCAGCCACGGCCATTGCGGCCTGCTGAAGGACGGCGCAGTAGATAACGACGCCACGCTCGACATTCTCGGTCGTGTGGCCGTGAGCCACGCGCTCGCTGGAGCGGATCTCGTTGCGCCGAGTGGGATGATGGATGGCATGGTGGGCGCCATCCGGACCGCGCTGGACGATGCAGGCGAGCAGGAATGCGGCATCCTGAGCTACGCCGTCAAGTTCGCCAGCGCGTTCTACGGCCCGTTCCGCGAAGCCGCCGGGAGCACGCCGTCGTTCGGCGATCGGCGGCAGTACCAGATGGATCCGGCCAACCGCCGTGAAGCGATGGCCGAAGCAGAGCTCGATATCGCCGAAGGCGCCGACATGCTGATGGTGAAGCCGGCGCTGGCCTACCTCGACGTGCTTCATGCCCTCCGCCAGCGCACCGATCTTCCGCTCGTGGCATACAGCGTGAGCGGTGAGTACGCCATGATCAAGGCCGCCGCCCGGGCCGGCTGGATCGACGAGCGCCGTGTCGTGCTGGAATCCCTCCTTGGAATTCACCGAGCCGGCGCCGATGCGATCATCACCTCTCACGCGGTTGAGGCGGCGCGCTGGCTGGCGGAGACGTCGTGATCCGGCAGGTGGTGGCATCGCGAAGTGAAGCCCTGATGGCGGAGGCTCGTGCGCTCATGCCCGGCGGCGTGAGCAGCCCGGTCCGCGCCTTCAATGCAGTGGGTGGCACGCCGCGCGTGATCGAACGGGGCAGTGGCGCGTGGATCTTCGATGCCGATGGCAACAGGCTGCTGGACCTGGTGCTCTCGTGGGGTCCCCTCATCGCCGGTCACGCCCATCCCCGGATCGTCGAGGCGGTGGCAGAGGCGGCCGCGCGCGGATCGTCATTCGGGGCACCGTGCGAGCTGGAGATCCGCCTCGCCGAGCACATCATCGCGACCATGCCGGCGCTGGAGATGATCCGTTTCGTGAGTTCGGGGACCGAGGCGGTCATGAGCGCCGTGCGCCTGGCGCGCGCCGCCACCGGCCGGCGAGGCATCGTCAAGTTTGCGGGATGCTATCACGGCCATGCGGACGCACTGCTCGCATCGGCCGGCTCGGGGGTGGCCACGCTCTCTCTCCCCGACTCACCCGGTGTCTCACCCGCTGCGGTCGCCGATACCCACCTCGCTCCCTACAACGATCTTGACGCGGTGGCCGCGCTCTTCCGGGCCCACGGCGAGG
The DNA here is from genome assembly GCA_966249295.1 of uncultured Gemmatimonadales bacterium. GTDB lineage: Bacteria > Gemmatimonadota > Gemmatimonadetes > Gemmatimonadales > GWC2-71-9 > CAMLHP01. Next base: position 4,304 of record CBINCZ010000083.1, on the reverse strand, counting down.
GAATTGCCGCCGTGCTGGTCGAGCCGGTCGCCGGCAACATGGGCGTGGTTCCGCCGCTGCCGGGATTCCTTGAAGGTCTCCGCCGGCTCACCAGCGCGCATGACGCCCTGCTCATCTTCGACGAAGTGATGAGCGGCTGGCGCGTGCATCCCGCGGGGGCGCAGGCGCTCTACGATGTCTCGCCCGACCTCACCACCCTGGGCAAGGTGATGGGTGGCGGATTTCCTGCGGCCGCGTTCGGTGGTCGTCGTGACCTCATGGAGCTGGTCGCGCCAGAGGGCAGCGTGTACCAGGCGGGCACGCTTTCCGGGAATCCCGTTGCCATGGCGGCCGGGCTCGCCAATCTGGAGCTGGTCAGTGAACCGGGAGCCTGGGCACGAGCCGAGGCATGGGCGAGAGACGCGTGCGCCGTCCTGGAGAGGGAGGCGGCAGCGCATGGTGTCGCGCTCACGGTCCAGCGAGTGGGCACCATGTTCACGGCGTTCTTCACGGACAGGCCGGTACGGAACTTCACCGATGCGCGCCTGTCGGACCGGGAAGCTTTCGCGCGGTTCTTCCATGCCATGCTCGACGCCGGTGTGTACTTGCCGCCCTCGCCGCTCGAGGCCGCGTTTTCGTCGGCTGTGCACGACACGGAAGCGCTCGAGCACTTTGCGCGCGCTGCCAGGAGCGCGCTCGCATGCTGAGGCCCGATGCCATCGTCGTGGGCGCCGGCGTCGCCGGCCTCACTGCGGCTCTGGAGCTGCGGCGTGCCGGACGTGTGGTGCAGGTGCTGGAGGCCTGCGATCGCATCGGCGGGCTGGCGCAGACGGAGCGGCGCGACGGCTTCCTGATTGAACGGGGTCCCGGGTCGCTTACCCAACCGTCACCTGAAGTAGTGGCACTGCTCGAGCTGGTGGGCCTGTGGTCGCGGCGTGTGACTCCGCTGCCGGTGACCTCCAATCGCTGGACGGTGCGGAAGGGCCGCCTGGTGCCGATCCCGCGCTCGCCACTGCAGCTGCTGCGTTCGCCGCTGTTGTCGCCCGTGGGCAAGCTGCGGCTGGCGGGCGCGTTCGTGCCGCACGCCGCGGCGGCTGGCGACGAGTCGCTGGGCACGTTTGTCACCCGCCGGCTCGGGCGTGAGGCACTCGACCGCCTCGCCGATCCCTTCCAGCAGGGGATTTTCGCCGGTGATCCGGATCGGCTCTCCATGACACATGCCTTTCCGGGACTTCGCGCCATGGAAGTGGAGCATGGCACGCTGGCGCGCGCGACCGCGGGCAGGCGGGCAGCTCGGCGCACGATGGTGTCGTTTCCCGGCGGCATGATCGAACTCGCGGTGATACTCGCGTCGCAGCTGCCGACGCCGGTCCGCACCGGAGCAGCGGTGCACGCAGCCCGGTCGCACCGCGATGGCTGGGAGGTACAGCTGCGGGACGGCGAACGGCTAGTTGCGCCGGAGCTGGTCCTGGCCGTGCCTCCGCGCGAGCTGGGGCTGCTGAAGCTCGATGGCGATGTCGCTCCGGAACTCGCACACCTTACCTCGATGCCGGCGGCCTCCATCGCCACCGTCGCGCTGGGTTACAAGCGCTCGGACGTGGCACATCCGCTGAATGGCGTGGGCGTCCTGATGCCGCACTGCGAGCACCGGAAGACGCTTGGAATTCTCTTTGCCTCGAGCTGTTTCGCCGGTCGTGCGCCCGAGGGGCACGTGCTCCTCAACGTCCTGATTGGCGGCGTCCGGCAGGCGTCACTGGCGGGCCTGCCCGACCAGGCGCTGTCCGATATCGCAACACGGGAAGCGGCGGTGCTGCTGGGCGCGAAGGGCGCGCCCGTGCTCCGCGTGGTGTCCAGCTGGCCCGCCGCCATTCCGCAGTTTGATCTGGGCCATGGTCGCCGAGTCGATGCGGCGCTCACTATTGAGAGCGCCAACCCCGGGCTGGCACTTGCCGGTGCCTGGCGGGACGGGACCGGGCTCGCCGCGGCACTCGAGAGCGGCATGCGCGCCGCTCGGCGCCTGGAAGGGCTGGTGGCCGTGTGAGTGTATCGCTGAGGATCGGGACCCGTGCAAGCCGGCTGGCGCGCTGGCAGACCGATCGCATTGCCACCCTGCTCCACGCCGCTGGAGTTGCCACTGAGATCGTCGAGGTCCGCACCACGGGTGACCTGGTCGGTGACGTGCCGCTGCCGAGAATCGGCGACCGCGCGCTGTTCACCCGTCAGCTCGACGAAGCGCTGCTGGACGAGCGCATTGACCTGCCTACTCACTTGCCCGAGGGCGTGGCACTGGCGGCGATCGGCGAGCGTGCCGATCCGCGCGACGCGCTGGTCGCACGTAATGCCGCAGCGCTGACTTCGCTCCCTACCGGCGCCGCCGTAGCGACCAGCAGTCTCCGGCGCCGGGCCCAGCTGCTCCGCGCGCGGCCCGACCTCAGCGTGCCGGACCTGCGTGGCAACGTGGAAACCCGTCTTGGCAAGCTGGATGACAACTCTCGCTGGTCTGCCATCGTGCTTGCGTCGGCCGGACTCGATCGGCTTGGCCTCGGCGAGCGCATCAGCCAGCGCCTTCCGATTGACCTCATGCTACCGGCGCCGGGGCAGGGCGCGCTCGCGGTGACGGCCCGGCGTGACGATACCCGGACCTGCGAGCTCCTGCGCATGCTGGTGCAGCGGCCCGACGTTGCCGCTGCGGTCACGGCCGAGCGAAGCTTTCTCGGGGCGCTGGAGGGCGGATGCCATGTGCCCATCGCCGCGTTTGCCCGGGCGGAGCATGGTACGCTGCGCCTGCATGGCCGCGTTCTGTCGCTCGATGGCCGTCGTTGCCTCGACGCCACCGAGCAGGCCGGGATCTCGGGTGAGGAACCGGCTCGCGCAGGACTGGTGCTCGCGGAGCGGCTGCTCCAGCAAGGCGCGGAGCGGCTGCTCGATGCAGCCCGTGTCGAGTCAGGCAGTGCGGGATGAACGACCACCGCGTCGTCAGCACCCTGAGCCGGGAATCGTTCGATGGACTGGCGCGCGAAGTGCAGGCCCTGGGCCTCACGCTCGTGCAGCAGCCGCTGCTCCTGTTCGAGACCGATGAATTCCGTGCCGCACTGGCAGCGGCGGTGCGCGATTTGGCGGAATACCGGGCTGTGGCGATTACGTCTCCCCGGAGTGCCCGCCTCTTCGCCAGCGCAGTTGGTGCGGCGCAGGTCGTCTCGCCGCCGGTGTGGACCACCGGGCGCGGCACCGCGCGGGCGCTGGAAAACATTGGTCCAGTGGTCGTCGTGGACGCGCCGGCGCTCGATGGCGCTGCAGCGGCGCTCGCCCGGATCATGATCGCTCGGGGAGCCTCCGGGCCGGTCCTCTTTCCCTGCGGCGAGCAACACCGGGACGAGCTGCCCGGCCGACTCCGCGACGCTGGAGTTGAAGTCGCGGAACTCGTCTGCTATCGCGCCGTCATCGCTCCACCAGCCGAGCTGCGCTCAGCTGCCCAAAGTGGCGACGTCATTATCGTGGGCAGCGGACGAGTAGCGCAGGCGCTCGCCGATGCGACTCGCCTGTCGGAGCGGCCGAGCCTGGTGGCCGTCGGGCCGGTGACGGCCGCAGCGGCTGCTGCGGCAGGCTGGTCTCCTGCGGCGACAGCGGACGAGCCGACTACTCCGTCGCTCGTGAGCGCTGTACGGTCAGTGCTCACGGCAGTCCATGGGGCCAGGCAGTGACGCGGCCGCTGCTGCTTCGCGCCATCGCCGGCGAACCGGTGCCAAGGCCGCCGGTGTGGATGATGCGACAGGCCGGCCGATATCTCCCCGAGTATCGCGCCATGCGCGCGCGGGCGAGCTTTCTCGAGATGGTTCGCACGCCGGAAATTGCGGCGGAAGTGACCATCCAGCCCGTGGAACGCCTGGGAGTGGATGCGGCCATCATCTTCAGCGACATCCTGGTCATTCCCGAGGCCCTGGGCATGGAACTGGTTGTCGAGGAGGGAAGTGGCCCGCGTTTCCCCTCTCCGATCGCATCGCCGGGTGATGCCGCGCGGCTTCATCCTTTTGAGCCGTCGTCAGTGGCATATGTGTATCGCGCCATTGAAGCGACCCGGCGGGCGCTGGCTCGCCGCGTTCCGGTCATCGGGTTTGCCGGCGGGCCGTGGACCTTGCTGGCCTACATGATCGAGGGGCACGGGACCCGCCAGTTTGCCCGCGCGCGCCGGTGCCTGGTGGAGCAGCCCGCCTTCGCCCGGCGGATGCTGACAACACTCGCCGACGCGATCGCCACTCATCTCGCCGAGCAGGTGCGCGCAGGCGCGGAAATGGTCCAGATCTTCGAATCGTGGGCCGGCATCGTAT
>CBINCZ010000082.1:0-8066 GCA_966249295.1 uncultured Gemmatimonadales bacterium | reverse complement strand
GCCGTCGAACCGCGGTCGAATCCGACTCCGCCGTCCGCCACGTCGAGGACGGCGCCGTCGGCTTCGGTGCCGAGCCGCACCATGGCGGTCCTGGTGCCGGCATGCTTGAGCACGTTGCGCAGTCCTTCCTGGGCCACGCGGAAGAGGCAGGTTTCCGCTTCGGGCGAGAGCTGTCCCTCGGGCAGGGCTCCCCGCACCCGCACATCGAGTCCCTGCGACCGGAACTCGGCGGCCAGCTGCTCCAGGGCGGCAGTCAAGCCGAGGTGCTCCAGGGTGGTGGGGTGCATCCGGTGCGCGAGCCGCCGCACTTCCTCGGCCAGGTCGTCCAGCTCGGCGCGGAGCCCGCCCGCCCGGCGGGCAAATTCGGCGGCACCCGCGCCATTCATTGCCGCGATCTCGTGCACCTCATGGCCCAGCATGGCCACGCGCTGGATGATATCGTCGTGCAGCTCGCGCGCCATCCAGCGGCGTTCGTCTTCCTGCGCCGTGAGCAGGCGGCCTCCGAAGGACCGTGTGGTACGCACCAGCCGGCGCTGCTGGATGACCAGGCTGGCGGCGAAAGCGGCGATGAGGATGGCGGCCGCAAGGGTGACGATCACCAGGATCCAGAAGAAATCCAGCGGGGTCGCGTTCATGCGCGGGCTTCAGCTTTCGACGGGCGGCGCACCAGCAGGATGGCACGCAGCCAGAAAAGGTACATGACCGTGGTGAGCGCGCCGTTGATGTCGTATGCCCGTACCAGCAGGTCCATGCGCGTGCGCAGCAGCATCGTCCCGACCGGGTTCAGCAGGAGCAGGTACGCGAAGTACAGCAGCGCCCCCACCGAAACCCAGAACCAGGGATGGAGTGTCAACGGTGACACGGTATGGCGCGAGCGCTGCACCAGTGTCCACGCCGCCGCGGCGATGACCAGCAGCGCTTCCACCGGCTTGCTGAACCGGGGAAAGGTGTCGAACCCTTCGGCCGTGAGCATCATTATGGCCCAGAAGACCGCGAATGCGGCAGAGGCGATGAAGATGGTCAGCCGCCACCGCTCGCGCAGCTGCCACCAGGCGAAGATCATGGCCAGTATCCCCGCCTCGATCGGGGAGTACAGGTTGATGAGCCACAGGTTGTGCCGCCCGTTCCGGCTCCAGTAGACCATGAAAATTTCTTCGATGAGCGTGACCGTGAGGTACACGACCACCCACCGGAGCGGCGCTGGCAGCACTCGCCGCCGAGGCCACGCCGCCAGGATCGGCACGATCGGAAACAGGATGCCGAGCATCGGCAAGGGTGCTTCGATGACCGAGCGCACGATCGGCGACACGAGATACCACAGCGCATCCGTCAGTGGATTCACTCGCGCAGACTGCTCCCCCCACCGCAGTACGGCGGACATGGCATGCCCTGCTCGGCGATGACGCCGTCCACCAGCTCGGCGCCGCTTGCATCGGTCCCCACCAGCACCAGGGCGTGCTGTCCCTTCGCATTGCGGCCATGATAGACCCGGATCCCCACACACCCCTCCTGGGCGAGTATCTTGTCAAGGATATCTCGTCCAAAAAATTCACATGTCGGGTCTCCCGGCAAGGCGGTCCGCTTCTCCGCCCAGCGACGGACCAGCTCCCGAGCCTCTTCCAGCGTGATAGCACTTGCTTCCTTGCCGGTGAACATGCGCGCTCCCTGCCCGTTCCTGGGCGGCTGAATCGGAAAGTGGTGCGGAAAGAAACCGAAACGTGCATGAGACTCTGGGTCACGCGGCAGGAGACGAGCCGCCATGGCGGCGCCCGTCCCGGCTCAGGGCCTGGCCCAGCAGGGCGGTGATGTCCCGGACCGTGCGGCCACAGAGGAACTTCCACTGCGGCAGCTCCACCCGGAAGACCGTTTCCAGGGTGACGCGAAACCGGTTCGCGGATTCGATGGTCCAGTGCAGGTCGCGATACAGGTGCGTGTCGGGCCTGATGGCGCTGTATGACAAGCCGCCGTCCATGGCGACCATCAGCGAGCGGACATAGATGCCGATGTCGCGATCGTCGAAGTCGTCCCGGAGGCGGGTGTCCTGCTGCTGGATCAACGCCTCGATCTCCCGGCGTTGGGATGGTGCCATCTCACCTTACTCCTGCCGGCCGAGCCGGCTCTCAGGGGGTGAGCCAACGGTAACACCCGGGAGTCGTGCTGTAACCTTCGTTTTTCCCTAATCAAGAATTTGACAGTTCACCTCGATAACTTGATGCGAATACATTACTTCCACGATTCTTACGGAAATTTCGGGGATGACCTGAATTTGTGGCTCTGGCCCCGGGTCCTCCCCGGTGCGAGCCCGACCGGCCCCGATCCTCTCCTGCTGGGCATCGGGACAGTCCTGCATTCCCGTCACCCCAAGGACACGGTGAAGCTGGTGCTCGGCGCCGGGGTCGGGTACGGTGAGCTGCCGGAAAAGGACGAAACCTGGCACTTCTACGCCGTCCGCGGGCCTGGCACCGCCGCTGCCCTGGGGCTCGCGCCCGAGCTGGCCATCACGGACGCCGCAGTACTGATCTCCCGGCTACTGCCCCCGGCTCGCGGGGGTGGCCCGCCCGCCTTCATGCCCCACCACAAAAGCCGTCCGGTCTTCCGCTGGCCGGCACTCTGCGCCCGGCTGGGCTGGACTTTCCTCGATCCATGGGCGCCGGTGGAGCGGACGCTCGAGCTGATCCGCGGGAGCAGCTGTGTCATTGGCGAGGCCATGCATGGCGCCATCGTGGCAGACGCGCTCCGGGTGCCGTGGGTGCCGATCCACGCCTACGACCACATCAACGAGTTCAAGTGGGAAGACTGGTGCGGATCCCTGCAGATGTCGCACGCGCCGGTGCGGGTGGCCCCGCTCTATGATCACCATCGCAGCGCGCCGCATTTCCGTCTCGCCGACTATGCGCGCCATTCCCTGCGGAACCGTCGCCTGACGCGCGAGGGAGCATGGGACATCCCCAGCCCGTCCGATCGGGCCACGGTGCGTGCCGTGGAGGAACAGCTCGCCGAGATCGGCAACGACCCGTCGCAATGGCGGCTGAGCAGTGACGCAATTTTCCAGGAACGGGTCGCCGGGCTGTACGACGCGCTGTGCCGGCTCAGGGCAGACTGGATGTCACCAGCCGCACGGTGATGCCACCGCTGTTCGCTTGCCAGTGAGGCGTGAGCGGGAGGCCGAGCTGGTGATCGAGCGCGGGATGGGTGCTGAGGAGCGCCAGCTTCCAGCCTCGGGCGCGGGTCCGCAGCACGTGGCCGAGCTGCGCATAGAGATTACGAAGCTGCTGCCGCTCGCCCACGCGCACCCCATAGGGCGGGTTGGTGACGATCCAGCCGGGCGTCTCCGGCAATTCCAGATCTGAAATCACTCCCTGTCTAATGGAAAGGGCGTCGGCCACGCCGGCGCGCTCCGCATTCCGGCGCATCGCGGCGACGGCGCCGGCGTCGCGGTCGGAGGCAGTGATGAGTCGAGGGTCGAGAGTCGAGGGTCGAGGGGAGGCGACCTCGGTAGGGGCGGCCTGCGGGCCGCCCCTACCGGTCGCGGCCGCGACACCGTTGCCAGCCAGGCGCGTCCACCGTTCCATCGCGAACGTCCGCCCCGCCCCCGGCGCCATGCCCCGCGCAATCAGCGCTGCTTCGATGGGGATGGTGCCGGAGCCGGCGAAGGGATCCACCAGTGGTACCGTTCCATCCCAGCCGATAGCCAGCAGCATGGCGGCGGCCAGCGTCTCCCGCAGCGGCGCCTTGCCCGATTCCAGCCGATAGCCCCGCTTGTGCAACAGCTCGCCGGACGCGTCGGCACTGATGGTCACACGGTCCCGGTGCACCCGAACGATGAACAGCTGTTCGGGCGCTTCGTCGCCCACCTCCCGCCCGATCCATCGCGTAAGCCGCTCGGCGATGGCGTCCTGGTGATAGAGCTTCGATTTCTTCGAGGTGACGCGGAAGACCGGCCGCACGCCCTCGGCGAGGAAATCCTCCCAAGGCACCTTGCGCGCCTGGCGCTCGAGCTCGGCGAAGGAATAGGCGTGGAACTCTGCCACCCGTACCAGCATGCGTGACGCCGTGCGGAGCCAGCGGTTGGCACGCGCGAGCCCATCAGCGTCGGCCTCGAAGCTCACGCCACCCAGCTCGCTGCCGGTGACCGGCATGCCCAGCTCCTTGAGCTCGCGGGCCGTGATGGCCTCGATGCCGGGCGTGGTGATAGCGAAGCAGGAGTGAGGAGTCATGGGTCGCGGGTCGCGGGTCGTGGGTCGTGGGTCGTGGGTCGCGGGTCGCGGGTCGTGGGTCGTGGGTCGTGGGTCGCGGCGGCCGAAGCTAAGATCGCATAGCGCTCAGCGCCTAGCGCACAGCGCACAGCGCACAGCAGCATCGTCTACTGCCGTTTCGATGACCCTCTTCGGCGCCGTGAGACCCGGCGCTTTGGCGTCGCCGCACGCGGAGGTGTGTCCGATGGCTCGGGCGCAGCCGCCGGCACCCGGTCCAGCGCCGAGAGAAACTTGCGGCGTGGCCCCCGGGCGGCACGAGCCGCCAGATATTCTTCCGTCAGCCGGGCGGAGAGCTTCTCCGCCAGTGCGGTGGCGATGAACTGGTTGATGGAGATGCCTTCCTGCTCGGCCAGTGCCCGCACCTGGGCGTGAATCGAATTGGGAAGCCGAAGACTGAGCGCGCTCATGGTGATTCTCCTTCACGTTCGACGGCTGCCAGCAGTTGGGCTGGGGTCAGTACCGCCGAGCCGACTCGCTCGGCGCCCTGGAAGACGCACGCCTGCAGTAACTGGCCCGCCAGGTCATACCGGTAGCGACGCGAGCCGGTGGTCGAGCCATGCACATAGGCATAGGGGCTGCTGCTCCCCTCGACCGGATCCTCCTGAATGAACCGCCGGATGCCCAGCTCCACATCGTACTCCGGCCCGGTCCAGCCATAGCGGAGCCGCGCACCCCAGGTGAATGCGGTGCTCGAGTCCCGACTGATTTCGTTCCCGTAGGGGTTCCAGCGCCGGGTGAGGAGCCAGGTGCCGCTCCGCGTAGCCAGGCTCCGGACACTGCCCAGCCGGTCGGGGGTGGCATAGTAATGATTCCCCAGCGAGTCCTCGATCGTCAGCAGGTTGTCACGGCCCGGGCCCCAGGTGTACTTGAGCCCGATTGCCTCCCGGTGTAGACCATGCGGAGGTAGAGCGGGTCCGCCCCGGTCTGCATCGAATAGACCCGCTTGACGATCCGGCGGCCCAGCACGTCATAGCCATAGCGCCAAATCAGCACGCCGTTCCGGACCACGTTCACCAGCCGATTGAGCGCATCGTAGTTGAATTTGGCCATCACCACGCCGGGCACCGAATCGGTCACCAGATTGCCAGCCCGGTCGTACGTATAGTAGTGTGTCCCACTCGTCACCACGCGGCTCACCAGCCGGTCGGTGGCCGCGTCAAACACAGGCTGAACGGGCGCGCACCTTCGTATTTTACTAATCCAGATTTTGACGGCGAGAAACTTGACAGGCGGGTAGTGCGGGCGGTTTGGAGCTGGGTCACGGGGTGGCGATCATCGCAGCCCGCTCCAGCCGTAGCGAATCGACTTGTGCGACCAAATGGCACAGACGCGATCAAGCCACCTCGGTGTCCCGAGGCGACTTTATCGCCACCAGAGCTAGGTCAGCCGAAAGGTCAGGTACTCAATTAACCGAGTCCCCGAAACACCCGGGGAATTCACTACACGACGTCGCACTTGGCCATCCTCAGTTCTCACCGTAATGTCAGTTCACACGGCCCGAAGTGCCAGTCGGTTCATCAAGCGACCCCGAACTGTCACAGATACCCATACCGGTGACTGAAGCACTGTTGACCACATCCAATGGTACTGAGCTTTGAGGCTTCGGGTCGAACACATCTAGTTCCAAATACCAAGTGTCGTCGCACGGCATCATACGCGCTGCCCGGGACGCTCCACTGTGCCCTCCCCCCGTTGCTGAACCCACGACGACATGGTTGACCGAGTCAATGACAAAACCGCCTATGCCAATGCAGTCAGTGACTTGGCGGCAGCTCCATGAAGGTGGCTTTAGGCTCATCGGGAGGCGGCGCAGGAAAGCCTGGACTATTACTCGACCATACCAATAGGCGCCGGTATCCGAGGAACCATGGCTGATGAAGTTGGGAATACGAAGCATAAGACCTGGTCGCGCCCAGCCCACGACCGCCATCTGAGGCAGCTCCCTTTCGCTGCCAAGCTGGTCCCGCATCGTGGCTACGCTCGGGTTTGATGGCTGCGGTGTGATGTCCGGTCTGCTGGCACATGCTCCCGTCAAGGCGACAAGTGTTGCAGCAAACCGCCCTGACAGGATTCGCCATGTTCTCCGTTCGCCGGTCGTCAGCATGGCGGAATAGGTCCGTACGATGGCCGCGAATGGCACCCGAAGATCGCGCGAGCCCGGTTTTCGTAAAAGAGGGCGTCCGCTGGCTCTGGCCATATTCTACCATCCGGCAGAACTCCGCGAGCGATTATTCCGTCATGTATGCCCCACGGCAGTGTTCCGTAGGCATGCCCTAACTCATGGGCCATAAGCACCTCAGCGGGAACCCCATTTTTACGTTCTTGATAGCGCCAACCCAACTGGGCATGTATCCGGCCAGGCACCTGACACGTGTAGAGGCAGCCATCAGCGAGCAATTGCTGATCAGTTCCATGTTCCAAATTATAGGCGCCCGTGACCTGATACCCACTGTGAGCAGCGAATGTGGTAAGGTCAATGAGAGCCTGATCGCCGGCGGGAACCGCAAAGTAGGCGCGGATGATGGGCTGGCGGTTGTGGACCGCCACGCTGCTGCCGCTGCCGGGTGAGGCCACGTTGATGGTCGGCGGACCCACCACGTAGACCGTGCCCGTGCCGGAATCGTCGTCGCCCGTGCCGTTGGCGGTGAGCCTACTGCTCCCCGTGCCGGGACTTCCGACATTGTACGTCACCGTGACGCTCCACTTCTCGCCCGGGTCCAGCACGATGTCCGCGACTGATACACTGCAGGAGGTCACGGGCGACGTGCGCGAACAGGAAAGCGAGTACTCGTCCGCCGAGGAGCCCTTGTTCCAGACCAGAAAGCCGGCGGTGTGTCCAGACGTGTTCGGGCCCCAGGTTTTCGACGCAGTATTGGGAACATCCACGCTGCAGGTAATGCAACCCGAGACGCACATCGGCTGCATGACCTGGGCGACCGCGAGACGGGGCAGCAGAAGGAGCGTAACGACCGACAGCAGAAACCCGACCACCAACGGGCGGCAAGCAGCGGACAGACGCATGGACACGGCCAGCTCCGGCGAGGGAATGTCCTTCCACCAAAGGCAGGCCGCGTGCCGTTCAGGCCCTTGTGGTCATCCTGTTGACAGTCAATGGCTTACGCGCAGATTCGGGACGCCGGATTTTTCTCATATTCTCACGTTTTCTCACGGGGCCGTGAGAATGGGTGAGAAAACGAGAAAGTGTCGTGGGTCGTGGGTCGTGGGTCCCGGGGCCAAGCTACCCGATTCCTCATCCTGAGCGCAGCGAAGGATCTGCTCGCCCGTTTCCGGAAGCAGGCCGGTAGATCCTTCGGTCGCTGCGCGCCCTCAGGATGAGGAACGTATAGACTCTCCGGTCAGCTGTGTTCCGCTCGCAGCTCGTCGCTCTCAGCTCTCAGCTCTCAGCTATCATTTGATACATGGCAACCTCCGCCCCCCGCGACGTCGCCGTCATCGTGGGAAGTCTCCGCAAGGGATCCTACACGCGACAGATCGCGAAGATACTCATCGCGCTCGCGCCGCCCACCCTCAAGCTCGAAATCGTCGAGATCGGAAAGCTGCCGCTGTACAACCAGGATCTCGAAACCGAATCGCCGCCGGAGGAGTGGGTGGCGTTCAGGGAGCGGATCCGGCGGGCCGATGCCGTGCTCTTTGCCACCCCCGAATACAATCGCTCGATGCCGGCGGTGATCAAGAATGCCATCGACGTTGGTTCTCGGCCCAAGCCCAGCAATGCATGGGACGGGAAACCGGGAGCGGTGGTGAGCGTCTCGACCGGCCAGATCGGCGGCTTCGGCGCCAACCAGCACC
>CBINCZ010000081.1:0-8127 GCA_966249295.1 uncultured Gemmatimonadales bacterium | reverse complement strand
GAGGGAGTACTTCGAGGCGGAGCCGGGCGCGACGGAAGCGCCGAAGGTGAAGTTCTGACGGGATGGGCGGGATGGGCGGGATGGGCAAGGGAGGCAGGTTCGACAGCAATAAGATGGCGGGCAGAGGGACATGATCGTCTCCATCGTGCCCGCCATTTCACCAGCCCATCCTGCCCATCTTGCCCATCTTGCCCATCTGTCAGTCCGCAACCACCTCCGGCAGCACATACCTGAGCGGATTGACGGGGCGGCCATTGACGTGAACCTCGTAGTGCAGGTGCGGACCGGTGGCGAGGCCGGTGCTGCCCACCAGGGCGATCCGGTCGCCGCGCTTGACGTGCTGGCCCCGCTTCACCAGCACCTTGGAAGTGTGGGCGAACTTGGTCACGATGCCGTAGCCATGATCCAGCACCACCACGTTCCCGTACCCTGATTGCCAGCCAACTTCAATCACACGTCCCGCCGCCGGCGCCTCGATCGGCGTGCCGGTGGGTGCCGCGACGTCGATGCCCTCATGCGGCCGGGCGAAGCCCAGGACCGGGTGCATGCGGGCAGAGGAGAAGTTGCTGGTCAGCCAGCCCTGCGTGGGCAGGATCGACGGCATCGCCGCGACCCGTTCCTTGTGCGAGGCCAGGCTGTCAGCCGCTTCGTTGAACGACGTGGCCAGCAGGTTGGCGCGCCGGATCATGGCGCCCAGGTCCACCTTGATCTCATCGGCGCGGCGAATGAGCACACTGCTGGGTGCAGACGGGCCGGCCTTGGGCTCGGCCGGGCCGCCGATGCCGGCCTCGCGCACTTCCGGGGCGATCGGGTCGAGATTTGCCAGGAGTCGGATCTGCTCGTCGCGCCGGGAAAGTGCGGCCACCGTGTCGCTCAGGTGGTGCAGCCGGCCGTGCAGGTCGCCGAGCTCGGCTGCGAGCGCGCGATTCTCCCGTTCGAGCTTGTCGGCCCGCGAGAGATCTATCGAGTGTGAGAGGTTGGCGTAGCCGAACAGCAGGGACGCGGCCACCACGACGACAACGGCGGCACCCACCAGCTTGAGCAGCGAGTACGAGATTTCAATGATCCGGGATGGCTCCGAATCATGGGGAACCAGAACAAGAGTCCAGCGGCGCTTTCTGGCCATTCACCACTCGCATATCTGGGAACGAATCCCCTGCCAGACCACTCCATTCAGGGGATCCAGAACGGCCGGCAAAGCCCGGCAGAATACTGAACCGCAATTCGCGACTTGTCAAGAACTGCGCCCGATTGTCAAGTACTTGTGCGCCAAGTAGTTGCAGCAACGTGATGCAGGAGGCTGCAGGCTGGTGATCTGGCAGTCTGCAAGGGAGTCGTAGGTCGTACGTTATACGACGTACGACGTACGACTTACGACTGCTCCTTGGGAAACAGCACACCCGCCTTCTTCGTCACCCGCCCGGCCATCCGCAGCCCTGGCAGCTCCGCCAGCCTTGCGCCAGTCACCGGTCCGTCCATCCCTGCAGCCTCCCAGAGCGCCTGCGCGCTGGTCGGCAGGAAGGGACTGGTGAGGACCGCAAGCCGGGCCAGGCAGGAGGCCAGCGCGGCCAGGATGCGGTCCAGCGCGGCATCATCCCCGGCCTTGGCCAGTGCCCACGGAGCCGACTGCTGGATGAACAGGTTGGCATCGCCGACCAGCTCCCACACCGCGTCGGCCGCTCCCCGGATGTCGAGCTCGTCCATCCGCTCCCGATACGCGGCAATCGCCTTGAGCCCGGCACCTTCGAGCGTGTCGGCCGGCGTGGCGTCCGGCACCACGCCCTCACGATACTTGGCCAGCATCGCCAGCGACCGTGAGGCCAGGTTGCCGAGGCCGTCAGCCAGGTCCGCAGAGTAGCGCTCCTCGAATCGCTCCCAGGTGAAGTTGCCGTCGGCATCCCAGGGGATTTCTCGGAGCAGGAAGTAACGGAACGCGTCGGCACCAAATCGATCGATGGCCTCGTTCAGGTCGAGCCGGGTACCGGCGCTCTTGCTGAAGCGCTCGCCCCGGAAGTACACGAAGCCGTGCGCCCACACCTGCTTCGGCAAGTCCAGTCCGGCCGACTCGAGCATGGCCGGCCAGATGACGGTGTGAAACCGGGTGATGTCCTTGCCGATCACGTGCAGCTGCGCCGGCCATTCGGCGCCGGAGCCGGGAAACCGCGTCGCGGTCCAGTAGTTGGGCAGGGCATCGAACCACACGTAGGTAGTCTGCTGCTCGCCGTCACTGGTGGGGCGGGGAAACGGCACGCCCCAGCTGAAGCGCGCCCGGCTGGCGCTGATGTCCTCGACGCCCTGCTTCAGGAACGCCAGGATCTCGTTGCGCCGCGAGTCCGGCTGGAGGAACTGGGGATCGTTCTCGTGCAGCGCAATCAGGAAATCGGCATAGCGGGACAGCCGGAAGAACCAGTTGCGCTCCTCCACCCACTCGAGCGTGCGGGTGGGATGGAGCACGCACTTGCCATCCTCGATTTCCGCGTCCTGCTTGAAGGACTCGCAGCCCACGCAGTACCAGCCGGCATAGGACTTCTCGTAGAAATCGTCCGGGTTGCGCGCAAAGATCCGGTCGATCAGCTCCCGCACCCCTGCCTTGTGCTCCTCCGCGGTGGTGCGAATGAACTGATCGTGGCTGATGGCCAGCCGCGCCCACATCGCCTCGAACCGTTCGGCCACGTCGGCGGTGAGCTGCTCCGGCGGCACGCCCCGCTCGGCGGCGGTCTGCGCCACCTTCTGGCCGTGCTCATCCATGCCGATCAGGAACCACACGTCGTCGCCGGCGAGCCGGTGATAGCGGGCGATGGCATCGGCGCCAATCTTCTCGTAGGCGTGTCCCAGGTGGGGATCGCCGTTGGCGTAATCGATGGCCGTGGTGAGATAGAACCGGCTCATGGCTCGTCCTGGCGGCGATCACGCCGGCGGCGCCGGCGGCGTCGCCGCTCGGGGGCGCTATTGGACGCCTCAGCGGTGCTCGCCTCCGCGTCGGCCTCAGCCTCCGGCTTCGCCTGGAGAGCGCGCTGCGGGGCAGGCGCTACCGACACTCCGCCGCCCTCCGCGTCCGCCATTTCCTGCTTGAGCTGCACCAGCGGGATGATGCGCGACTCGTTGCCGTCGCTCCGCAAGTAGACCCGCTCGCGGAAGATGTCCACCGCCACGACCTTCTCGGCGCCGCGCGCGGTCTGGAGCACCTTGCCCTCACGCGGGAAGCGTTTCCGGCTCGACACGTAGAACTCGTGCTCGTACTTGAGGCAGCAGAGCAATCGGCCGCAGCCACCGGAGATCTGTGACGGGTTGAGCGAGAGGTGCTGGTCCTTGGCGAGGCCGAGATTCACCGGGGTCAGCTCCTTGAGCCAGCTGGAGCAGCAGTACTCCCGGCCGCATCGCCCCACGCCGCTGAGCCGCGCCGCTTCGTCGCGCACGCCGATCTGGCGGAGCTCGATGCGGGTGCGGAAGAGGCTGGCGAGGTCGCGCACCAGCGCGCGGAAATCGACCCGCTTCTCCGCCGTGAAGTAGATGGTGAGCTTGGCGCGGTCCCACTGCCACTCGCAGTCGCTCACCTTCATGACCAGCTCGTGCGCGCGGACGCGCTCCATGACCTTCCGGCGTACGTCTTCCTCGGATGCGCGCACCTCGCGGTAGGTCTGCCGGTCTTCCACCGTGGCCTGGCGGATGACGTTGCGGATGGTGGTGGCCTGGTCGCCCGCGATGGCCTGGCCCACGGCGCAGCCGGTGCAGCTGCCGCCGCACTTCCGCTCGGCGACCTCACCGACAGCAGTGACGTGACCGAAATCCCGCCCCCGCTCGGCGTCCACCACCACCGCATCGCCCACGTGGAGTGCCACGGAGGAATGGAAATAGGCCTTGCGCGTGCCCTTGAAGCGGACTTCGACCGTCAGCGGGCTATCCATCAGCGCTCGCTGTAGGCGCCGATGGCGGCGTACTTCTCCGCCCGGCGCCGGATGAGTCGCTCGGGACGGACTTTCCGCAGCTCGGCGAGGTGGCGAATGAGCGCGGCCCGCAACGCTTCGCCGGTGGCATCCGGATCGAGGTGCGCCGCGCCCATCGCTTCGGGAATGATCTCATCGGCAACCTTGAGGCGCTGCAGGTCGGCGGCGGTGAGCTTGAGCGCTTCCGCCGCGCGGGCGCGCTGGCTGGCGTCCTTCCACAGGATGGCGGCGCAGCCCTCGGGCGTGATCACCGAATAGACCGAGTTCTCCAGCATGAGGAGCCGGTCGGCCACGCCCAGCGCCAGCGCGCCGCCCGAGCCGCCCTCGCCGATCACCACCGAGATGATGGGCACCGGCAGGGCGCTCATCTCCAGGATGTTGCGTGCCAGCGCCTCGCTCTGGCCGCGCTCCTCGGCGCCGAGGCCTGGGAAGGCACCCATGGTATCGATCAGCGTAATGACCGGCACGCCGAATTTCGCGGCCAGCTGCATCTGGCGCAGCGCCTTCCGGTAGCCTTCGGGGTGCGGCATGCCGAAGTTGCGCTTCAGGTTTTCCTTGGCATCCCGGCCCTTCTGGTGGCCGATTACCATGACCGTATCACCGTCCAGTCGAGCCCAGCCGCCCACGATCGCCGGGTCGTCCATGAACTGGCGGTCGCCGTGCAGCTCGATGAAGTCGGTGAAGATGGTGCTGAGGTAATCGAGGGTGTACGGGCGGCGCGGGTGGCGGGCGACCTGCACCCGCTGGATCGGGGTGAGCGAGTCGTAGATCTCGCGGCGTCGCTCGTCCAGCTTCCGTTCGAGACTGAGCAGCTCCTCCTCGACGCCGATGCCTCGCTCGGTCCCGAGTCGCTTCAGTTCCTCGATCTGGCGTTCGAGCTCCTGCAGCGGCTTCTCGAAGTCCAGCGTGTAGAGCGATGGCGGCATGCGTCAGTCTGCCTTGACGTAGTGGACGGCGTCGGGGCCCAGGAGGTCGCGCAGCGCGCGCACGAGGTCTTCATCGGCCTGAACGCGAATGCGACGGGCCCGGAGGCGGACCGCCTCCCCATTCCCGTCGCTCCACTCAATATACAGGGGCGTGGGACCGGGATGGGCCGTGCAGAGCACCGTGGCGGCCTTGGCGGATTGGGCCCCGGGCGAGGCGGGAAGCCGCCAGCGGAGGCACAACGCCATGGCGCCCGAATCGCGCAGCTCGGCAAGCGGCCGGGCTGATTCCACGATGAAGGGCGCCCGCTCCTCATCGCGATCTCGCTCGCTGAAACCGCCCGTCAGCAGCATGGCCGCGTCCGGCGTGATCACCTGGTTCAGCCGGGCCCATGCATCGGGGAAGACGATCGCCTCCGCCGTGCCGTGAAAATCCTCCAGCACCAGCCGGGCGTACTCCTTGCCCGTCTTCTTCGAGATCTGCCGCCTCACCATGGTCACGACGGCGCCGATGGAGACCGGGTGCTGGCTCCACTCGTGCAGTGTCGCCGTGCTTCGCGTGCCGAACAGCTCCACCTCACCCCGGAAGCGCTCCAGCGGATGGCCCGAGATGAAGAACCCGAGTACTTCCTTCTCGCGTGCCAGCCGCTCCGCCTCGGTCCACGCCGGAATGTCCGGCAGCACCGTGGCGTGGGCCCGCGCGGGCTGCGCCTCGCCAAAGAGCGATGATTGTCCCGCCTCCCGCTCGGCCTGCTTCAGTTGTGCCTCTGCGAGGACCCGGTCCAGCGCCTCGATCAGCTGCTTGCGGTGCCCGCCCAGCCCGTCGCACGCGCCCGCCGCGACCAGCGACTCCAGCACGCGGCGATTGCAGAGCCGGGTATCAATCCGCTCGGCAAAGTCATCCAGGGTGCGGAACGGTGCCTTCTCGCGCGCCTCGATGATGGAGCGGATGGCGCCCTCGCCCACGTTCCGCACGGCGCCGAGGCCGAAGCGCACCCGGGCATCGCCCACCACCGTGAACTTGAAGCCCGATTCATTCACGTCGGGCGGGAGGATCTCGATGCCGAGGCTCCGCGCCTCGTTGATGTACTGCACCACCTTGTCAGTATTGCCGATTTCGGAGGACAGGAGCGCCGCCATGAACTCGGCGGGGTAGTGCGCCTTGAGCCAGGCCGTGTGATACGACAGGACCGAGTAGGCGACGCTGTGCGACTTGTTGAAGCCGTAGCGACCGAACGTGGCAATCTGCCGCCCCAGTTCCTCGACCATGGCACGCGGGTGTCCCAGCGCCACCGCACGCTCCACGAACTCGGCCACGGCGGCATCGGCCATGGCCTGGTCCTTCTTGCCTACCGCCTTGCGCAGCACGTCTGCTTCCGCCAGCGAGAAGCCGGCCAGCACGTTGGCGATCCGCATCACCTGTTCCTGATAGGTAATGACGCCGAAGGTGGGCTCGAGCACTTCCTGCAGCAGCGGATGGGGATACTTCACCTGCTCCTGGCCCAGCTTCCGCCGGATGAACACCGTGTGCATGCCGGCATCGAGCGGGCCGGGGCGGAGCAGGGCGTTGGAGGCAACCAGGTCGTCGAACCGGTCGCACTTCATGGCGCGGAGCGTCTCGGTGGCCAGCGGCGACTCGAACTGGAAGACGCCGGCGGTCCGGCCATCGCGCAGCAGCGCGTACACCGCCGGATCGTCGAACGGCAGCGTGTCCATGTCCAGCTCGATGCCGCGGCGTTCTCGGATCATGGCGACGGCGTCGTGGATCACGGTGAGCGTCTTGAGGCCGAGCATGTCCATCTTGAGCATGCCGACCTTCTCGAGCGGGCCCATCTCGTACTGCGTGATGATGGAGTCCTCGCCGTTCACCGCCGCGCCCGCCCCCTTGGTGGGCGCCGTGCACACCGGCACGTAGTCGGCCAGTGGTCCGGGAGCAATCACCACGCCGGCGGCATGCACCGACATGTGCCGGCTCACGCCTTCAATGCGCGCGCTCAGGTCCATGAGCCGCTGGTACGCCGGGTTGCCCCGCACCAGGTCGCGCAGCTCGTCCACCTTCCTGACCGCTTCCGGGATGGTGAGGCTGTACGCCGGACCGGACGGAATCAGCTTGGTGAGCTTGTCGGCCTCGCCGGGTGGGATGCGGAGCACCCGGGCCACGTCCTTCACGGCCGCGCGTGCCTTCATGGTGCCGAAGGTCACGATCTGCCCGACGCTGTCCCGCCCGTAACGCTCCCGCACGTACTCGATCACCTCGCCCCGGCGCTCGAAGCAGAAGTCCACGTCGATATCGGGCATCGAGACGCGTTCCGGGTTGAGGAAGCGCTCGAACAGCAGGTCGAAGGTGAGCGGGCAGACATTGGTAATGCCGAGGGCGTAGGCCACCAGTGATCCGGCAGCGGACCCGCGGCCGGGGCCCACCGGGATGCCGCGCTCACGGGCGGCGTGAATGAAATCCTGGACGATCAGGAAGTAGCCCGCGTAGCCCGCCTTCTCGATGACGCCGAGCTCATACTCCATCCGTTCCCGCACGGCGTCGGGCAGCGGTGAGCCGTAGCGCCGCTCGGCGCCCTGCACCGTGAGGTGGCGAAGCAGGGCCTCGTCCGTGTCGAACTGCTCCGGCTTGGGGAAGCTGGGGACGTAGTAGCGCTTCTCGAAGTCGAACTCGCACCGGTCGGCAACCTGCTGCGTGGCGCCGATCGCGTCGGGCTGGTCGGGAAAGAGTGCCCGCATCTCCGCTTCACTCTTGACGTACGACTCGGTGCCGGTAAAGCGGAAGCGCTTGGGGTCGTCGAGGTCGGCCCCAGTCCCGATGGCGAGGAGCACGTCATGGCTCTCGGCGTCCTCGCGACGGAGATAATGCGCGTCGTTGGTGGCGACCACGCCCAGCCCGAGGTCCCGGCTGAGCGCCAGCATTCCCTCAGTGACGATGTCTTCCTCGGGAATGCCATGCTTCTGGATTTCGAGCCAGAAGTTGTCGGGCCCGAAGAGTCCCGAGAGCCACATGGCGGTGCGACGGGCTTCGTCGTACTTCTGCTGGCGGAGGTACAGCGCCACCTCACCTGACATGCACGCGGCGAGGCAGACCAGCCCTTCCGAATGCCGCTCCAGCACCTCGCGATCGATGCGGGGTCGGCGGTAGAACCCCTCGGTGTATCCGATGGAGGAGAGGCGGACGAGATTCCGGTACCCCTCGCGATTGCGTGCCAGTAGTACCAGGTGGCTGTAATTGGCTGGAGCCCAGCTGGGCTTTTCCCGCT
>CBINCZ010000080.1:0-8140 GCA_966249295.1 uncultured Gemmatimonadales bacterium | reverse complement strand
ATGAGCGCTGAGCTGTGAGCTATGAGCTATGAGCTGTGAGCTATGAGCTGTGAGTGACCAGCGTTCGGCTCGCAGCTCTCAGCTCGCAGCTCTCAGCTCTCAACTCCCTTCCCCACCGCATCCCGCTCGCCGGGGGTCAGCGTGTGCTCTTCCAGCACATGTACCTCGACCCATTCGGTCGGGCTCTGGGTGAGGCAGTGATCTGTCGCCATGTGAACGGTAAAAAGAAGCCCACGCTGGTCCCGAACGGTGTAGAGTCCGGACAGCATGGGCGAGGCGAGTTGCGACAGGACTTCGTTGATGATGTGCAATTGTCCATCAGCGCCCAGAAAGTGCGCGCCGAGCGAGGGCACGGTGGAGGGGGTCATGGGGGCTCCTGCGAGACGGGAGATGCCTGGAGAGCGTACCCTGGCAATATAGTCTCGGGTCGCGGGTCGTGGGTCGTGGTCGCACCTGAGATGTCGAACACCATGCGGCATACGACATATGACCCGCGACCTACGACCCACTTAGGACCTGCGACTCCCCAACCACTCCTCCGCCTCATCCGCCGACCGGAACACCGCCGCAGCGAGGCCGAGGCTGTCGAGGCGGGTGGAGAGCATGCGGCTCATGCCGTAGACCACGTCCACGTCCGCCACGATCGCGATGGCCGCCACACCGCGCCGGGCAAGCGCGCGAAACGCCGGAACGATCTGGTTGACCTGCGACGTGGTCCAGGGAGTGGTCGCGTCGCGCATGTCGATGAGCACCCTGGCGCGCGGCTCGACGTCCCGATCCTCGGCGAGCTCGGCGAGCAACGCCGCCACCTCAGCCGGTGCATGGTCCTGCGCACTCTGGATAAGGACGTAACCGGCAGGGTAGGCAGTGACATACGTGAGCATATGCCCAAGATGGAACACGGGCTGCCGCTGTCAACCGGTGAAAAAGGGTGCACCGGCGGGAGTGCAGGATTTGGCGTCTGGGAGCTGAGAGCTGAGAGCTGAGAGCTGAGAGCGGAGCGAAGAGACGCCCCGAACTCTCGACCCTCAGCTCTCAACTCTCAACTCACCTCAAGCACCCGCTCCCGGAAGATCATTCGCATCCGTCTGGGCCTTGAGGAGCTGGTCGATCTCCATCCGTCCCCGGAGGGAAATGTCCACGAATGACGCGCCGACCTGGACGGGAACACCACTCACGAAGTTGAACAGCATCTGGCTCAGGATCTCCTGCCCCGTGAGCGCTGAGCCATCATCCTTGTAGGTGCCGCTGACCCGCAGCACCTGGGAAAACGGAATTCGGACGCTGGCAATGGTCCGCACCGCATCGTACACCTCGACCGCCGTATGTGGCGGCAGCGTCAGTTCCCGGGTCCTCGACACCTCGGTGGACGATTCCGACGTCTTGGACAAGCTGTTCTCTGTCGTCGTCGTCTGCGACGTGGTGTAGCTGTACGTCATCGTGCTGGACGCCGAGCCGGTCACCTCCCCGACCAGCGGCACGCCACCCCCGACTTCGGCACTCACCGTCACACCAGTCGACAGTTCATCGCTGGAGAACAACTGCAGGCTTTCCGACGAACTGACGGTGGCCGTCGTCGATCGCGACTCGGCTCGGCCCACCACTTCGGACAGCGTTGCGTCTGAGCAGTTCCGGATCGTGGCCTGATAGGCAAAGTCCAGGTGGGCCGGCGGGGTGATTGGATCATGGAAGACCGTGCCACGATCCACCACCGTCCAGGCAATATCATCGCTGATCAGCCGGAATCGCGTACCCGGGCCCGGGACGGCTTCCATGATCCCGCCTGCTTCGGTCGATATCTGGAGGTAGTCGGTAGTTCCCGCGACCCGGATCTGGAGCCAGCCCTCTGCGTCCTGCTCCAGCACGAACTGCTGCGGGCCGCCGGCCGGCAACGGCGTCCCGTCGCCGTTCAGGCTGACCCACCCATCGGGGGCTGTGATATAGAAGTACGTTCCACCAGGATAGCCGGCTCGATGCTCGATAACGTACGTGTTCGGGTCGGCAGCACCGTCGATCGCAGTGAAGTAGAACTGTTGCACAGGATTGTCCGGCAAGTACGCCGCGGGCAAGTAGGCATCCGAGGCATTGCTCGTCATCACACCGTTCTCGCCCTCCGGCTGGAGCAGGTAGGGGACGTCCGCCCGGAGCGCCAGCGCGTGGGGCAGGTAGGGCAGCGTACTCGGCAGGACGAGCGGAAGATTGGAATCATCGAGCACTTGCGACGATTCGCTGTGCGGGCCGAGCGACGCCTGATTCTCGTCGAGAACGGCGATGTCCACCGCGACCCCATTGGCGAACGCCTGCCGCTCCGCCGGCGTCAGCTCCTCGGTCCGCAGGTGCAGCACCGCCAGGTTGGTGACCGGATCCACATCGAGCGTCTGGTTGTGATCCGGGTGGGTCGGGAAGGTCACGTCGACTTCCGCTGGGCTGTAACCTCTCCGCGTATACTCCCGTGCATCGAGGACCAGCCCCACTTCGCCGGAATCCACCGGCAGGTCTACATCTACCGAGTCCACAATCTCGACACCATCGCTGGGCCCGTCTCCACCGTTGGGCCCGCTCGGGCTATCTGATCCACATGCAGCGGCGGAAAGGACGAGCAGTACCGAGGCGAGGGGGAGAACCGGGCGACCGAACGAATGGAGGGCACGCAGAGGCGAGGTCGGGCCGACGCCGATCATGGAGAACCTTCAGGCATGAGGAGGAAGAGCAGAAGTCGCAATTCGCATCATAGACGCGAAGGTTGCGAGGTGCAACTGGGAGCTATGAGCTATGAGCCATGAGCTATGAGCTACGAGCTGACGGCGCAGCCTCTGCGCAGCTGACAGCTCACAGCTCACAGCTCTCAGCTCTCAGCTCACAGCTCGCAGCTCGCAGCTCTCAGCTCTCAACTCCCCTTCGCCTTCCTGATCTCCTCCGTCAACCTCGGCACCACCTCGAACAGGTCACCCACGATGCCGTAGTCGGCGATCTTGAAGATCGGGGCGTCCTTGTCCTTGTTGATGGCGACGATGACACGCGAGGTGCGCATGCCGGCCAGGTGCTGCACCGCACCGGAGATGCCGACGGCCACATAGAGGTCGGGACTCACCACCCGTCCCGTCTGCCCGATCTGGTCAGTGGCCGGCCGCCAGCCGTCGTCGGTGACGGCGCGTGTGGCGCCAACCGCCGCGTTCCCGAACGCGGCCGCGAGCTCCTCGACCAGCTTGAAGTTCTCGGCCGCGCGGAGTCCACGTCCGCCGCTCACGATGATGGGGGCCTCGCCGAGATCGAGCGCCGCGCCCTTCTGCTCAACGGTTTCCTTCACCCGCACCCGTGCTGACGCCGGATCCATGGCTGGCGCCATCATCTCGACCGTGCCGGCCTTCGGCGACTCGGCGACGTCAATGGCACCGGGCCGCAGGGTCACGACGGCCGGCGCGCCGGTGAGGCGCTCCGTGACGATCGCCTTGCCGATGAAGACCGGGTGCGTCGCCGTCATCGCGTCGCCGTCGAAGGAGAAGCCGGTCACGTCCGCGGCCATGCTCACCTTGAGCTTCGCCGCCACCCGCGGCGCGAGGTCGCGGCCTTCCGCCGAGGCAGAGAAGAACGCGGCGCGGAATCCGCCATCACCCAGCACCTTGGCCGCGGTGGCCGCAAACACCTCGGGAAGGCAGTTGGCAAGGGCCTCGTGCTCGACCACGAGGACGCGGTCCGCACCAACCTTGCCCAGCGCGTCGGCGTGGGCGCCGACGCCTGGGGCCCCGATGAGCAACGCGGCGACCGATCCACCACCGGTGGCGTCAGCCGCGTGGCGCGCTGCCGTCACCGTCTCGAGCGCCACCTTGCGCAGCTCGCCGCCGCGCGCTTCCGCAAATGCCAGCATGTCGGCCATCAGAGCACCTTCGCTTCGTTCTGGAGGAGCCGCACCAGCTCGGGCACCGCGTCGGCTCCCTCGCCCACGATCCGGCCGGCGGCACGCTCGGGCGGCAGCGACATCTTCTCGATCACGAGATTGGCCCGGCCCAGGGCGGCCTCGCGCACCTCGATCGGCTTCTTCTTGGCGGCCATGATGCCCTTGAGTCCCGGCAGCCGGGGCCGGGCAATGCCCTCGTCAATGGTGAGCACTGCGGGCAGCGGGAACTCGATGATCTCCGCCGCCCCTTCGAGCTCGCGCCGTGCCGTGCCCCGGGTGCCGTCGATGTTCAGCTCGGAGATGGCGCTCACGCAGGGCAGGTCCAGAAGCTCCGCCGTCATGGTGCCGACCACCCCGTTGGCCGAATCGGTCGAGTTGCGCCCGAAGAGAATGAGGTCGAAGTTCCCCTCCTTCAGCTCCGCCGCCAGCGCCTGGGCGATCGCGAATCCGTCGAAGGGGACATCCGCCGCCTTGAGCTGGATCCCGCGTGTGGCACCCATGGAGAGCGCCTTGCGGATCGTCTCCTGGACCGCATCGGGCCCGACCGAAATCACGGTGACTTCACTACCCTCGTGCGTTTCCGCGAGCCGCAGCGCCACCTCAACAGCATAGCCGTCGAAATCGCTCATGTCGTACTTGAGCCCGGTAGTGTCAACCGACTTCCCATCGGCGGCGATGGTGAAGCGGGTTTCGGTGTCGGGGACGCGTTTGATGCAGGTGGCTATGCGCATGATTGAAGGGTTAGAGGCTGAGAGCTAAGAGCTGAGAGCGGAGGGCGAAATGAAATTGTAACGCCCAGCGTCGAAATGGTTTGCCTGCAGGGTATCGGCATCACATTAATGACTTCGCAAGGAGAAGCGATGCCCGATTTCAAGAAACTGAAGGTGACGATGGCTGCGCGGGGAATGGTCAAGATGGTCTACGCCATCACCGCATCGTTCCCCAGCGCCGAGCGGTTCGGGTTAACGAGCCAGATGAGGAGAGCCGCGATCTCAATCGGCTCCAACATCGCCGAAGGCGCTGGCCGCGCCAGCGACCGCGACTTTGCCCGATTTCTCCGCATCGCGCGAGGTTCAGTCCACGAGCTCGAGTTCCAAATCCTGGCAGCCACCGACCTCGGACTCCTAAGGCCGGACGAGTCGGAAACGTTGCGAGGCAACGTCTCCGAGTTGAGCCAGATGCTTCGCGCCCTCGCCAACCGCCTTAGCTCTTAGCTCTTAGCTCTTAGCTCTCAGCTCTTAGCTCTTAGCTCTTGGCGCCTAGCGCTTAACTCTTGACTCTCAACTCAAATCGCCGACAACCCCGTCACACTCTGCCCCACGATCAGCGAATGCATGTCGTGGGTGCCTTCGTAGGTGTAGACCGACTCGAGGTTGGCCATGTGGCGCATCGAGTGGTACTCGGCGAGAATACCGTTGGCACCCAGCAGCCGGCGGGCCTCGCGGGCCACGTCGCACGCCATGCTCACGTTGTTGCGCTTGCAGAGCGAGACCTGGTCAAAGGTCATGGTGCCGGCATCCTTGAGCCGGCCCAGCTGCAGCGTCATGAACTGCGCCTTGGTGATCTCGGTCAGCATGTCCACCAGCCGCACCTGCTGGATCTGGGTCTGGGCGATCGGCTTGTCGAACATGATCCGGTTCTTCGCATAGCGCAGCGCCTCGTCATAGCATGCCATCGCGGCGCCGATGCCGCCCCACGCGATGCCGTAGCGCGCCTGGGTCAGGCACATGAGCGGGCTCTTGAGCCCGCCGCTCTTGGGCAGCAGCGCCGAGTCGGGCACGTGCACGTCCTGCAGGTGAATCTCGCTCGTGTCAGAGGCGCGGAGCGAGAGCTTCCCCTTCTGGTCCTTGCCGGTGTAGCCCGGCGTGTTGGTCGGGACGATGAAGCCGCGGATGGACGAGGGATCGTCCACGCTACCGGTCTTGGCCCAGATGATGGACACGGTGGCCTGCGACCCGTTGGTGATCCACATCTTGGTGCCATTCAGCACCCAGCCGTCGCCAGTCTTCTTTGCCGTGGTGATCATCCCGCCGGGATTGGAGCCGTAGTCGGGTTCGGTGAGCCCGAAGCAGCCGATCTCCTGGCCGGCAGCAAGCCGCGGGAGCCAGTGCTGCTTCTGTTCGTCGCTCCCGAAGGCAAAGATGGGATACATCACCAGCGCGCCCTGTACCGACGCGAACGACCGGATCCCGGAATCGCCCCGTTCCAGTTCCTGCATGATGAGGCCGTAGGCCACATTGTTGAGGCCGGCACAGCCGTACTCTTCCGGGAGGTTGGCGCCGAAGAAGCCCAGTTCCGCCATCCCGGCGACCAGCTGCTTCGGGAACTTCCCCTCGATGTAGGCCTCACCGATCACCGGAATCAGGTGCTCGTCCACCCAGGCGCGGACGGTGTCGCGCACCGCGCGCTCCTCTTCCGAAAGCAGGGAATCGAAGTTGAGGAAATCGACGCCGGTGAACTGTGAAGCGGGTGCTGCCGTGGCCATGCGGGCTCCGGAAATCGGGGTTCGTTCTGAGACGGGGAATATAACGGGGCGTGGGGCGTGGGGGCGTGGGACGCCAAAGGGTCAGCCGGCGCTCGGCGACCCGCGACCTGCGACCTACCTCAGCATCGCCCCAAAGTTCCGGATCACGTGTACATCCGAGGTGCGATCGGTAGTGCGGATGACCCCACGCGTCCCGTCAGACGAGAAGCGGTAGCGCCCCGCCGCGAGCGGAAGGGAGCCCAGCCGAACGACCGGCCCGCCCGTCGCGGACACCTGGTAGAGCCCCACGGTCGAGCCGGTCTCGTCCACCGGTACGAGAATGCGACCGTTCTTCAGCCACCGCGGCGCGTCGGGCCGCTCGGCGGCGATCGCCGCCAGCCGGACTGCCGAGGCATCGTCCAGCGATATCCGGCGAACCACCACGGAATCAACCGTGGCGTTCCAGTGCACCAGCACCGCCGAATGTCCATCAGGTGAAATATCCATGTATGCCTCGGGTCCGGCCTCGCCCGCGAGCGCCATGACCGTGTCTGGCACGCCCGGCATCCCCCGACGAATGATCCGGTCTCCCGCCGCATTCAGCATGACGAATCCACCTTGCGGCATGGCCTTTACGGTGCCGTACTCGGCCTGGGCAAAGGTGGCGAGCGGCCGCTCGCGGCCCGTAATGGTGTCCATCGTGACCACGGTGACCGAGTCAGCATGACGGATCGAGGCCAGCACCTCGCCCGTGGCCAGATCCCAGTCGATCAGGTCTGCGGGATGGCCCAGAACGCGCTCGGCGCCGCTGTCAGCCGGAATGAGCGATAGCTGCCTGAGCGTTGCGCCGTCCACCACCACGTCGCGGACCAGCAAGATCGTCCGGCCATCCGGGCTCGCGTCAGCCCCGAGCCCGATGGCCGTAGAACTGGCCAGACGCCGCACGGGGATGTGGGCGCCGCCCTCTGTGCGCCTGAAGGTCCAGACGCCAAACAAGGGGGTGCCCGAGGCATAGGCCAGCGACAGACTCGAGCCGGCGGAGAACGCCTCTTCCGCGAGGAGCGAACGCATCAGCGTATCACCCGGTTGGGACACCTCGCCCCGTTCGTCGATCGTATGCTCCACCACGCTGACAACGTCGCTGCCGCGCCCGGTCTCGGCGAAGAGCACAATTCGGCCGGAGCCGGGCAGCGGCAGCACGCCGTGAGCAGGCCGCGCCGCCGGAAAGGCGATGGTGTCGTGCGCTACACCGTCCGAGTCAGCAATGACGATGGACGCAAAATCACGGTTCTCGCCATTGAGCAGCAGCAGCCAGCGGCCGTCGCCGCTCGGTTCGGCGGACACGCCATGAGCCCGCAGTTTGGGAATGGGAATGCTGTCGTACGGCGCCCCATCGGCGGTCCGCACCCGCCGCAGCCACGCGATCGAATCGTTTCGTCGGAAGGCCGAGACCATGGTGGTGTCGCCATCGCCGATCAGGCTGCCACGGCAGCAGCCAAGGAACCGGGGCACGCCGCCCAGCGTCGAGACGCTGTAGGAGCCCCAGTTCACGGCGTTGTAGGAACCGCCGATCAACAGGTACCGGTCATCACGGGTCCATGCCGTGGACCAGACGTTGGTGAGACCGCTCGCGACGGTCGCGAGACCGGTGCCCCCGACGTCCTGAATGACCACATCGTAGAGGCAGGTCCCGGCGTTGTCGCAGCGGCGGGCGGCGTAGGCCATGCGCCGGCCGCTGGCCGAAAGCGACGGCGCGGTCGCGTTACCGGTAAACGTGATCT
>CBINCZ010000079.1:0-8152 GCA_966249295.1 uncultured Gemmatimonadales bacterium | reverse complement strand
CCGCGCAGTAGGTGCAGTTGCGGGTGCAGACGTCGCCCAGGATCATGAACGTGGCCGCGCGATGGTCCCAGCATTCGCCGATATTGGGACAGCGGGCCTCCTCGCACACCGTGTGCAGCCCCAGCTCGCGCATTGTTCGCTTGAGATGCGCATAGTTGGGCCCGCCAGGCGGCTGGACCGTAAGCCACCCCGGCTTCCGTGCACGTGCCGTGTCGGTGGCAGGCGTGCGCGTCAGTTGTACCAGGGATGCTGCCACACCGTTCTCCTCTCCGGGCGGGGAAAGTTAGTCGGAAAGGGGAGGGATTTGTATGGGGCGCTGTGAGCTATGAGCTGCGAGCTGTGAGCTGTGAGCCTTGAACGTTGCGCGGAGGTTCGGAGCTCAAGGCTCGCCGCTCATAGCTCATAGCCCACAGCTCACGGCTCACAGCTCAAAAGAACAACATCATCCCCGCCGCCACCGTCGTGGCGCGATTGTCCTTCGTGGCGGCATTGTCGTCGAGACTCCAGGTCTCGGTCACTTCGCCCACGACCTTGAGCGAGCGGCTGGCCTGGTAGTACGCGCCGAGTGTGCCTGCGCGATTAGTCGTACGAAAGTACGGCTCACCGCTGGCGGCGCGGATGCGACTCGCGCCCAGCGCCAGGCCAAGCGTAAGCGGTCCCTGATGCGGCTCGATGGTGAGCTGGGTATAGAGCCCCTCGCTGGGACGCAGTGCGGTGCTGGCGGAATCTGCGGTGCGGGCATCACGGAAGAGCAGGGTGCCGCCGATGCCGCGCCCGGCAAAGCCGTGGATCGAGAGCGTCACGGGAGCGATCCGCACGCGCCCGCCCGCCGAAGCGCCCCATGCAGTGGCGCTGGCGTCGAGGCGGGTGTCACGCTCCGGCTGCAGCAGGCCCGACACCCAGAGCGATACGCCGCCTTGCTCCCACTGCAGCTCACTCTCGAACCGCGGCGTCAGCAGTTCGTCGAAATCGTTGTTGGTGCTGGGATCGAACAGCGCCACGGTGAGCTGCATCGCGCGGTCGTGCGGGGTGCTGTACGCGAGCTGCGCGTTGAAGCCAGGATAGATGTAGCCGTAGCCGCTGTGTCCCAGTGTTGTTCCGCCCGGATTGCCCGTGATGCCGCCCGTGGCCCCGGCGCCAAAGAGCGACATGTCATCCAGCATGCTCTGCCGCCCAAAGACGCCCACCTCACGACCCGCCAGCACGCGGCCCCACTGTCCCGCCACCGAGACGTACGCCTGCCGGAGGTCGATCCGCGCCCCGAGCCCGTCCTCGTCATCGTGCCCGCCGGTAGTCTGCACCACCGGGGCGAGCCCGAAGTGCGCCGTCAGTTCGCTGGTGCCCTCGGTGCCCTTGGCATCAAAGACGGCAAATGCCGGCAGGTAACCCGAGCGCACCGCGGAGCCCTGGTGCCCATTCAGCACCAGCGCGCCAGGCGAGGTCACGGCGCCGTCACCGCTCTCGTGCTCGAACACATAGAAGGCGCCCACGTTACCAGCGAAAGTGAAGGTCCATCCATCCGGCGTGGCCATCCGCACCTGCGCCCGCGCGGCGCCTGCACTTGCGGCCAGCCCCACCACCACGCACGCCAGGACTCTGCGCATCAGGGTTCTCCCAGAAGCTGTTCGATATACGCGCGGAAGGCGGCCACCTGCTGCTGGTGCATCGCGCCGGTGCTGGCGCCGTAGAAGCCGGCGTGGATGCGCCGCACCCGGCCGTCCCGGCCCAGGAAGATGCTGGTCGGGTAGGACGTAAACCCAGTGAGCTGCGGTAGCGTTGCCGCAGTGGCCTCGACCGTATTAGTGCCGCCCAGCAGCAGCGGGAAGGGAATGTTGTGGCGGGCCCGATAGCGCCGCACCAGCGCAGCGTCCACCGCGGTATCGCCCGAGACTTCGTAGGCGATGCCGACGATAGCGAGGCCGCGCTCGTGATAGTCGCGCCAGAGACGCACCAGCTCCGGTGCTGCCTCCTGGCAGGTAGGGCACCAGGTGCCGAAGATATCGATCAGCACCACCTTGCCACGGAATCGGGGATCGTCGTTCCGGACGATCCGGCCGTCGAGGTCGGGAAAAGCAAAATGGAATGGCGCCGCCGTGTCGGCCTGCGTGAGGCTGGTGGGACCACGGAGGTGCGGCCGGCCGGTGCTGCGCACGGCCGTGAACGGTGTCTGCGTACTCAGGCCGGCGTGGAAGGTGCCGCGCAATGTGTCGCCATTGAGATGCGCAGTGACGAGGTAAACAAAGGAGCCATCGAAGTGGCTCATGGAAACACTGTCGCCATCCACCCAGCCCTGGAAGCGACCGTAGTCACCGGTGTTCGAGATGACCGTGCCCTGGAAGCCGTGCGGTCCCCTCTCGAACAGCAGCACTCGCGGGCTGCTGCGCTCGCCAGAAATGAAGGTCGCGTCCCATCGGCCTGCGAGCCCGGCCGGGACTTGCACAGCATCCCACGCCCCGCGGGACGCGTGAAACGGGATGACGCGGGGACCGCGATTGCCGACATTGCGATAGAAGCCCGCAAGGCTGTCGCCGATGCACGAGGCGTCGATGGCCGCGGCGTAATCGGCCATCTCCAGCCGCACGGAATCTCCTGCCTGGCGCACGCCGCTCAGTGATTCGCACGAGCCGGCGTTGCAGATCCGCCCGCCCAGCCGTCCCGAACTGTCGGCAATCTCCAGCGAGAAGCGAAGTTCACCACCCGCCAGCGACAGCGTCCCGCGCCAGGAACCGGCAACTCCGGCCTGGCACGGTGCGGCGATCGCAAGCGCCAGCAGCAGTGCATTCATTCCTTGGGCAGGTACTGCTCGCCGGCGCGCACTTCGGCGGGGATGGCGTTGCCGCGCCACGGCGCGGGGCAGGCAAAGGCGGAGCTATACGCACAGAACGGGTTGCGGGCGCGATTGAAGTCCAGCTGCCACTTCCCCTGTCCGGCCGGCATGAGCGTAACGAACCGGCCGGCGGGATAGGTGCTGTCGCCATTCGTGGCGTCACGAAAATAGATCTCGAGGTCGGACTCGCCCGTGGCAGGATCGGGCAGGCGCATTACCGAGAGCCGCACCGGCTTGCCGCCGAGCGGGACGATCACCGAGCCTGCGTCGTCGGCCATCACCTCGACACCATCCGGCGAGAGAACCAGGCGTGACCGTGCCGAGTCGGGCGGATGCAGTGGCCCGATGAAGGTGAGTGCCGCGTCGTAGGGATACCAGTGCGGTGTCCCGCGGGTGCGGACGCTGTCGAAGACAGTCACAACTGGCCGGGTCGGGGAGCCGCCGGCCACAATGGCGTACGCACCGAGCCGCACGGGACGGCCACGCGGGAGGGTCCGTTTTCCGTCGGGGCCGGAGAGGGAGACCACTCCGCCACCGCTGGCAATCGTATGGAGCGCTACGCCGGGCAGCGCCAGGTCAGCATCGTCTGGGCCGAGGCGGATGCCCTGGCCTACGGCAAGCTGCGCCACCGCAGCGAAGGGCGAGACAGGTGAGTGCAGTAGCCAGTCGCTGAATGCCTGCCGTTCGGCTGCAACCAGCCGGGCGCCCTGCGCCATGCCGGCGCGCACCGTCCCCAGCATGCCCAGCCCCAGCATCACGAGGATCAATGGCAGGTGCGCGCGTCGAGAGTGCCTCCGTTGCATCTGCGTAACCTACCAGATCCACATGCGAGACGGATCCAGCACCTTGGCATGCTCGTGCACCGGGTCGCCACGGATCATCTGCTGCAGCAGGACGGCCGTGATGGCGGCGAGCAGGATGCCATTGCGGCCGTGGCCTGTGGCGTACCAGAGGTGATTGAGGTCAGGCGCCGGACCGACGATGGGCATCCCGTCGGGAGTTACGGGCCGGAGCCCCGCCCACGTTCGCGTCTCCGGCCGCGCCCCGAGCGGAGGACAGAGTTCCCGCACGCCGGACCAGATCCGCTGCTGCCCGGTGTCGGTGACGCTGGCGTCGAAGCCGGCGTACTCCATGGTCGAACCGATGAGCGCTTCATCGCCGCGCGCGAGGACGTATGCGTGATGGTGGTAGAGGATGGCGCGGGGAGTATCACTGGGCCAGGCAAAGGCGGCCATCTGGCCCCGGACCGGCTCGACCGAGAGTGGCCGGGGCAACCCTTCCAGGCGGCCCGACCACGCACCCCCGGCGATGATGATATCGTCGGCCGCGAAGCGCTCGTCCGCCACCACCGCCACCGCGGTGTCGCCGTTGCGCTCGATGCGACGCGCGGTCTGGCGCAGCAGCACCGCACCGTGCTGAACCGCGTCGGCCAGCAACGCGTTGACCAGGCTTACGGGATCGAGTGCCCCATCCTGCGGGGACCAGAGCGCACCCAGCGGCGCGCGCAACCAGGGCCACTGGTTCCGTACCTCGTCGGCATCGAGCCAGTCGCAGCGATTGCCCTGCTGCCGCTGCCAGGCAACCGCCGCCTTGAGCGTGGAGGCGTCCGCCTCGTCAAAGGCGACCCGGGCGATGCCCTCACGCCAGAAGCCGATGTCGATGGCGGTGGCATCCTGCAGCTCGGCTGCGAGGTCGGCGTACCGGTCACGGCTGGCCACGCCAAGCTCATAGAGGGACTCGTTTCGCTCGCTCTCGATCTGCGGCGCCAGCATCCCGGCGGCCGCCCGCCAGGCGGCGCCCTCGGTTTCGGGCCGGTCGAGCACCAGGACCCGCCGGCGCTCGCGGGCAAGCTCCCGGGCGCACGCCGCCCCTATGGCGCCGCCGCCGACGATGATAACATCATAACTGGAAGTCACTTGGTTCCTCGACGAAACTTTATGAAACGTCGGGGCGTATGGTGACGCGACCGGCCACCTCGGAGGAAAATAGCATGGTCCGGAGCATCCTCGGTTTCTCGGTGTTCGCAGTAATCGGCGTCGTGGCGCTGAAACTGTTTTTCGGTTTCTTCGGCTGGATCCTGTCGGCGATCTTTACGGTGCTCGTGTGGGCTTTCTTCGGCTGGGTCTTCTACCTGATTCTCAAGGCGATCGCGCCGGATACGGCGGCCCGCCTTCGTGAGCTGATCACCGGCAAGCCGGGCTGAGTCGGCTCAACCCGGCTGGGCGGGCTGCGCCTGCGTGACGCCGAGCGCAGGCCCGCCCAACGCCCGCCGCGCTTTCCACAGGTCCCGCGCGGCTTCCACCGGTGCGACCCGGCTGGGCCGGGGCCGCCGGTCGTGCCGTTCCGGAGCCCGAAGGCTTTCGATCTGCCGCGCGTGCCGGGCCGCCATGGCCAGCAGCTCGGCGCGGGCGGCCCACCCCTCCGTCTGGAGCAGCCGCCCCGTGCGCTCCCGCATGACGTGGCGCAGGGCAATGAGCCGGAACGCCGCATAGCCGCTCACCACGTCCCTGACGCCCGGCACCCGCACCCTCCGGCCCAGGAGCAGCGGAGCGAGCCGCCTGAGCCAGCGCCGCGCGCGCGACTGCTCCCCGTTCAGCTGTCCTTCCGCCACCACGAGGTCCGCCCCGCTGTCGAGCCGCCGGACGATGTCCGGCAGGACGTCGGCGTCATGGGTGAAGTCGGCGTGCATGATGACCGCGTAATCCCGCTTGGGCCGGTCACTCCGCTCGAGTGCGGTGCGCAGCAGGGCCTCGATCGTCGCGGCGTATCCTCGCCGCTGCTCATGGGTGATTACCGTGAGCGGTAGCACCTGGGCGTAGGGCGCCAGCACCTCGGCCGTCGAATCGGACGAACCGTCGTTGGCCACCAGCAGCTGGTATTCGCGCGGAAACTCGGTGAAGACCTGCCGGATCTTCCACAGCAGGAGCCCCACCGTCCGGGCCTCATCGTGTGATGGAATGCAGACGTAGATCATGGACCATTCGTTCAGTCGTGACGCTGGATGATAAGCCGGTGGCCGCCCTGGACGAAGTCAGGACGTCTCAGCGATGACCTGGTACGTGCCCGAGTCCCGCCCGGTTGCCATCCGGCCCGCCGTGGCCAGCAGGACGCGCAGCTCCGCCAGCCCGAACGGCTTGTGAAGCCAGGGCCGGTTCAGGCTCTCGAGAACCTGCAGTGTATCGCCGCGGACCGTGTCGCCGGTCGAGAAGAAGATGCGCCGGGCCAGGTGGGGCCGGGTGGTCGAGATGTCCTCGAACAATTCGCGTCCACCCAACCTCGGCATGCGGAGGTCGCAGATGATCAGGTCGTGCTCGTCCTCGAGCGTCATGCGCCGGCCTTCGGCGCCGTCGGCTGCCACATCCACATGGTGGCCCCACGCCTCCAGCGTGGCGCGCATGTAGTGCAGGATGTGCGGTTCATCATCCACCACCAGGACGCGGAGGCTCCGTTCCAGCGGACGGACCGGTTCGATGCTGCGTCCCGCCGGCTCGGGCGATTCGCCGAACGGCAGGTACACCGTGAACGTGGCGCCCTCGCCGGGCTCGGTGGCGAGCGTAATGCGCCCCCCGTGCTCGCGCACGATGCCCTGGCTGATGGGCAGGCCGAGACCGGTACCGTTGCCGTCGCGCTTGGTGCTGAAGAAGGCGTCGAATACGTGGCGCGCCACTTCGGCGTCCATGCCGGGGCCATCGTCGCGAACGTCGATGGCGATGCCTTCGTGGAAGCGGCGCGCGGAGAGCCGCACCGTCCCGGGCCGGTTGGTGGAGGCGATGGCCTGCGCGGCGTTCGTTACCAGGTTCACGAACACCTGCTGGATCCGGTTGGAGTCGAGCACGATGGGTGGTAGCCCGGGCTCCACCTCGAGATGGGCCTCGACCCGGCTGGCCATCAGCGCATTGCGCAGCAGGGCCATGGTGTTGCCAAGCAGTTCGCGGATGTCGGTCGGGCCCCGCTGGTGATCCTGCTTGCGCGCAAAATTGAGCAGGTTGCGCACGATGGCCGACGCGCGTTCCGCTTCTTCGCGAATGACGGCCAGCGGTTCCCGCAGCGGCGCCGGTACATCGGGGATCTCGCCCAGGAAATCGGCAAAGCCCACCACCGAGGCGAGCGGGTTGTTGAGCTCATGGGCGACGCCTGCAATGAGCTGGCCCATGGCGGACAGCTTGGCGCTCTGCAGCAGCTGCTCCTGCAGCCGTCGTTCCTCGGTCTGGTCCTGGAACAACAGCACGATAGCCGCGTTGTCACCTTCGCCCACCGGGACGCCGCTCACTGCATAGGAGCGCGAGCCCGTCTGCAGCTCCACTTCCTGTCCCAGCGGAAAGGCCAGCACCCGTTCCAGGTTCTCGGCCCATTCAACCGGGACGAATCCCTTCCAGGGCCGCCCCACCAGAACTGCGGGCGGGGCGCTCACGAGGTCGGCAAAGGCACGATTGGCACGGCGTATGCTGCCTGACTGGTCCACGATACAGATGGCCAGCGCCAGGGCATCCACGACTTCCTGCCATGAGCGCCGGCCATCGTCATGGATGTCCACCAGTTTGGCGCTCTCGATGGCGACGCTGCCCTGTGCCGCGATCGCTGCGAGGAGGTCGCCGGCAATCAGGTTGAAGGGGCTGACGGGGTCGCGGACCGCCAGGAAACCACGCACCTGCCGGCGGGCCAGGAGCGGCGCCAGTTTCCAGTGGCCGTCTTCGTCGTCGAACGTGACGGGCATGTCGCCGGCTACCTTGGTGGCGATAGCGCGGCGGTCGGTGCCAGGGACGGGCCAGGTGTGCAGGGCCGCCGGGCGCGCGGCGTCGTCCTGCATGAGGCCCAGGACGATTTCGGCGGGCTGGAAGATGTCCCGCGTCGTGTTGATGAGGACGTCGATGACGGCGTCCTGCCGCAAGACGCCGGCGAGCTCGTGACCGAGGCTGGCCAGCCGGCGGGCAAGTCCGCCAGTGTCCGTGAGTGCCTGATTCTCAGGAGACGAAGCCATGATCCGTGCCGATCTGCGCAGCAGCCTGTTGCCTGGTGACCTGGATGTGGCCGTTGCGGCGCTGGCCGATGGATCGAGCCAGCGGCGCGCGGAACTCGAGCGGCAGCTCGCCGAAGAGGGGCCGGACGCCCTGCTCGATGCCCCCGGCCTGCTCGATGGCCTGGTTGCGCTGCGCTCCGTGATGGTGCCCAGCGAGCGACTCTTTCTTTATGTAGCCATGCGTCACTACCTGCGGGCCTCCGGCCTGGATGATCGTGAACTCACCGACTATCTGGCATCGCTCCTGCTCGCGTTCGGCGAGCGTGACCGGGCCGTGCGCATCGCCTGGCACGATGATCAGCAGCATG
>CBINCZ010000078.1:0-8210 GCA_966249295.1 uncultured Gemmatimonadales bacterium | reverse complement strand
TAAGCCCTAAGCCCTAAGCCCTAAGCCCCAAGCCTAAGCCCAAGCCCTTATCTCCGAGGTACCCCGTGCCGATGTACATCATTGAGCGGAAAGTGCCGGGCATTCACACGCTTTCCCAGGACGAGCTGGCCAAGGTTGCTGCCAAGTCCAACGCAGTGCTGGCCCAGCTACCCCGGGAAATCCAGTGGATGCAGAGCTATGTGACAGAGGACAAGCTGTACTGCGTGTACCGCTCGCCAGACGAGGAGCTGATTCGCCAGCACGCCATCACCGGCGGCTTCCCGGCCGACCGGATCTCCCGGTTTGACACCATCATCGGGCCGGGGACAGGGGACAAGTAGACGGCTGGACGGTTGGACGGCTGGACGGTTAGTGCTCGCGGGCGAGAACTAGACGCCTGCCTCGCCAGCCGTCTAGCCGTCTCGCCGTCCAGCCGCCTCCACTGTGACCCATCCCACAATACCGCCCCTCGCATTCTCCTATCATGTTGGCCCGCCGTGCCCCGACCCTGATCCCACCCTGACTCAGTCGCCGGCCGCGGCGACTTCTGCAATGCACCGCCGGACCATTGCTCGTGGGCAGTTCCGTCCGGCGTCAGACCCGGAGGGTGACACCATGGCATATCAGGATCCGGATTATCGAAACCAGGGCCGCACGGAGCGGTTCGGCAATGAATGGCAAGGTGAGCGCGGCACCGAATGGTCCAATCGTGCTTACGGAGGAACGGGTCGCTACGGCGAGGCCTCGAGCGAGCGGTACCAGGGGAACCAGGAACATTGGGGCGCCCCGGGCCAGGGTGACAGCGTCCGTGGCCGGCGCCAGAGCTACGGACGGCGATCCTATGACCGGACTGCAGCGATGCGCTCAGGCCCAGGGGGTTACGGTCCGAACGCCTACGGCCAGGGCGGATACGGTCAGTCCACGTATGCCCAGGGCGCATACGGTCAGGGAGGGTTGGCCACCGAGCGCGAACCCGCGGCCCATGGCGCGCAACACAGCTGGGCCGGGGTCGGTGGCTGGGGACCCAGCGCCTACGGCTCCAGCGCCACTCGATCCGGCTATTCCGGCCGGGGACCCAGGGATTACCAACGCTCGGACGAGCGGATCCGCGAGGACGCCAACGACGCGCTGACCCGCGACCCCGAGATCGACGCAAGCGACGTCCAGGTTTCCGTCACCAACGGCGAGATCACCCTCAAGGGTGAGGTTGAGGATCGCCGCGCCAAGCGGCGGGCGGAGGACTGCGTGGAACAGCTGCCAGGCGTGCGCGACGTCCACAACGAACTGCACGCTCGGCGGGGGTTCTGGGACACGCTGCTGGGTGAGGACCGTGACACCGAGCCGAAGGAAGTCGGCGCGAAAGGAACCAGCCGGAGCAGGGCGACTATCTAGGGCCTAAGGCTTAAGGCGTAGGGCTTAGGGAGACTCGCGACTCATGACCCGCGACTTCCTAAGCCCTACGCCATACGCCCTATGCCTTATTCCACCGTCACACTCTTGGCCAGGTTCCGCGGCTGGTCCACGTTGCAGCCGCGGCGGACGGCCACGTAGTAGGCAAAGAGCTGCAGCGGGACAATCGTCAGGATGGGCGACAGCAGCTCGTGAGTCTCGGGAATCACGACACACGCGTCGGACAACCGCTCCACCTCGCCGTCGCACTGGTTCACCACCGCGATCACCTTGCCACCCCGCGCCTTCACCTCTTCCATGTTGGATACAATCTTCCCGTACACCGCGTCATGCGGCGCGATGAACACGACCGGCATCATCTCGTCGATCAGCGCAATGGGGCCGTGCTTCATCTCGGCGGCGGGATACCCCTCCGCGTGGATGTACGAGATTTCCTTGAGCTTCAGCGCCCCCTCGAGCGCCACCGGGAAATTCACGCCCCGGCCCAGGAAGAGTGCATTGGGCGCCCTGACATAGCGCTCGGCCAGGTTCTCGATCTCGTGTCGTTCCTTCTCCCGGTCGAGAATGGCCTGCACCTGCTCCGGCAGCTGGCGGAGCTGCTGGATGAATTCCCTGCCTTGCAGTATCGAGAGACTCCGGAGCCGGGCAAAGCGCAGCGCCACCAATGCCAGCGCGGCGACCTGGCTGGTGAAGGCCTTGGTGCTGGCCACGCCCACTTCCGGTCCCGCATGCAGGTAGATGCCGCCATCCACTTCCCGTGCGATGGTGGAGCCCACCACGTTGACCAGCCCGATGGTCCGGGCACCACGCAGCTTGGCCTCGCGGATGGCGGCCAGCGTGTCGGCGGTTTCACCGCTCTGCGAGATTCCGATGACCAGGGTGCGCCCGTCCACCACCGGATTGCGGTACCGGAACTCGGAGGCGTACTCCACCTCAGTAGGGATGCGGGCAAGCTCCTCCAGCATGTACTCGCCGATCAGTGCCGAGTGCCACGAGGTGCCGCAGGCGGTGATCACGATCCGGTCGATGTGCTGGATATCGTCATCCGAGAGGTTGAGCCCGGTGACGCGCGAGGTGCCCTCTTCCTCGAGCAGGTGGCCGCGCAGCGTATTCATGAGCGACTCGGGCTGCTCGAAGATTTCCTTCAGCATGAAGTGGGCAAAGCCGCCGCGCTCGATGGTGGCCAGGTCCCACTCGATCTGGTTCACCGGCTTCTCGATTTTCCGGGTGTCGAGATTACGGATCCGGTACCCGCCACGGGTGAGCACGGCCATCTCGCCGTCGTCGAGATACACGACCGAACGGGTGTACTCGAGCAGCGGCGAGGCATCGGAGGCGATGAAATATTCGCCCTCGCCCACGCCGACCAGCAGCGGGGATCCCTTGCGTGCCGCGACCAGGACATCCGGCTCGTCTTCGCAGATGAACGCAAGGCCATAAGCGCCGTCCACTTCACGGAGCGCCGTGGCCACCGCCTCCTCCAGGCTGCCGGCGTAGAACTCGCCCACCAGGTGGGCCAGCACTTCGGTGTCGGTGTCGGAGGTGAAGGTGTGTCCCCGCTGCTGCAGCATGGTGCGGATGGCCGACGAGTTCTCGATGATGCCGTTGTGGATGCAGGCGATGCGGCCGCGCTGGTCGGTATGCGGATGCGCGTTGGGTGTGGTGGGAGCGCCGTGGGTAGCCCAGCGGGTGTGCCCGATGCCTAGCGTGCCCTTGGGCATGGAGCCGTTGAGCTGCTCCTCCAGCACCGAGAGCTTGCCGGAAGACTTGTGCACCTTGAGTCCATCGCCGTTGACGATGGCAATGCCCGCCGAGTCGTAGCCCCGGTATTCCAGCCGCCGCAAACCTTCAATGATCAGTGGACCGGCCTGGCGCGGTCCGACGTAACCGACGATGCCGCACATTGCTGGGAAACTCCTCAATGCATGAGGGTTCGTGCTGCGCCAATCAGTGCCTCGGCGTCCGCTGCCGTGGGCGCTTCGGCGATGAGCCGGATGATCGGCTCGGTGCCGGACGGCCGCACATGCAGCCACCGGTCGGACCATGCAAGGCGCAATCCGTCGCGCTCATCGGCCTGGGCGTCGGGCCATCGCTGGCGGAGCGCATTGTAGACACTCCGAAGGTCGGAGCCACGCGGGGCCTTGGCCTTGACGATGGTGTACCGCGGTGCCGCCTCCACCAGCGCGGATACGGTACGGTCAGACCGCGCTAAGTACTGCAATATCAAGGCCATGCCCAAGGGTGCGTCGCGCCCGATATGGAGGGCGGGGAGCATCACCCCGCCGTTCCCCTCGCCCCCGATCAGGGCGCCTTCGTCACGGATGGCGCGAGCCACGTTGGCCTCGCCCACTGGAGCCCGGAGGACGGTGGCCCCATGCTCCCGCGCCGCATCATCAACCACCAGGCTGGTGGAGAGGTTCACCACCACAGTGCTGGGCGCTGAGCGCTGAGCGCTGAGCGCCCCACCGTGCGCCGCTCCCAGGACCGCTCGCACGGCCAGCGCCAGAGTGTAATCCTCGCCGATGGGGTGACCCCGTTCGTCCACCAGCGCCAGCCGGTCAACGTCCGGATCCACGGCCATTCCAATATCGGCTTTCTGCTCACGGACGATGCGAGCCAAGTCACCGAGGTTCTCGGGTACGGGCTCGGGCGCACGCGGAAACCGGCCGTCGGCTTCCAGGTTGATGCCGAACACCTCGCATCCCAGACGCTGGAGAAATTGTGGCACCGACGCGCCACCTGCGCCATGGACGGTATCGAGTGCGACGCGGAATCGGCGCTTCCGGATGAGATCGGCGTCAATCATCGGGAGCGCGAGGATGGCGTCAAAGTGTCGCGCAACCGCATCGGGATCGGGCACAAGCTGGCCCAGCCCATCCCAGCCCTTTCGCGCCGGGCCCCGCTCGGCCAGCGCCCGGACCGCGGCGCCCGCCTCGGCGTCGAGGAAGATGCCGTCCGGCCCGACAAACTTGAGCGCGTTCCACTCGATCGGATTGTGACTCGCCGTAAGAATCAGGCCGGCGCCGGCGTGGTGGTGCTCGACGGCCATCTGCACCGTGGGCGTGGGCACCATCCCGACATCGATCACCGTGGCACCGACGCTCATCAGCCCCGCGATGGCGG
Source organism: uncultured Gemmatimonadales bacterium (assembly GCA_966249295.1). Taxonomy (GTDB): domain Bacteria; phylum Gemmatimonadota; class Gemmatimonadetes; order Gemmatimonadales; family GWC2-71-9; genus CAMLHP01. The sequence goes on along the minus strand of CBINCZ010000078.1, from coordinate 3,677 downwards.
CATGGCTGAACATCACGCCGCTGGTCCGCGAGTCGCGGCCAAGTACCACGGCCGGACGCCCGGCGGCCACCGCCCACGCGCCCAGCGCCGCCGCGTGGCGAGCGACCAGTTCGGGCGTGAGGTCGGAGCCCACGTGTCCCCGCATGCCGGAGACGCTGATCATCAAGGTGTCGGACATGTCGTCGCTTGGTCTTGGCCTGGAAGAGAGTCAGGCGCGGATGGGATGGCGCAGCAGCTCGGGGTGCGCCCGCACAAATGCTTCGACCACCTCGGCGTCGAAATGCGCACCCGCCGCCCGGCGGAGTTCCTCGACCGCCGCACCCGGCGTGCGCGACGGGCGATAGGCGCGATTGGTGGTCATCGCGTCATAGGCATCCGCCACTGCCACGATGCGGGCCTCCAGCGGGATCTGGTCGCCGCGGAGACTGTCCGGAAAGCCGGTGCCGTCCATGCGCTCATGATGGGAGCGCACGATGCGCAGCACCCGGGGCTGCTCCGAGAGAAACGGCTGGAGAATCCGCTCGCCCAGCATGGTGTGCAGTTTCACATGCTCGAATTCGTCGGGCGTGAGCGGGCCCGGCTTGTGGAGCACCGTCTCGCGGATGCCGATCTTGCCGATGTCATGCAACCGGCTGCCCAGGTCCACTTCAGCCAGCGCGTCACCGGTGAAGCCCAGCTGCACCGCCGTCTTGACGGTGAACTCCTTGACCCGCAGCGAATGGCCGCTGGTGTAGGCATCCTTGGCCTCGAGGGCAAAGACCAGCATCTCCACGCCATTGAGAAGCGACTGGCGATTGCGCCGGTCCAGCTCCCGCACCCGGGACTCCAGCGTCTGCTGGTACATCCGGTTCTGCAGCACCAGTGACCGCTTCTCCAGGGCGTTGGCCACGCGGGCCTTCATTTCATCCAGCATGACTGGTTTCGCCAGATAGTCGAGCGCACCCAGCTGGAGGCACTCGACCGCCGTGGTTACCTCCGACACGCCGGTCAGCATGATGACCGCCATATCAGGGTAGCGCTCCCGGACGAGCCGAAGAAAGGCGACTCCATCCATGCCGGGCATGAAAATGTCGGTGATGCAGAGGGGGACCTCGCCGATCTGTTCCAGCAGGGCCAGCGCCTCCTCACCGCTGCCGGCCTGGGCGCATGTCAGGCCCTGGCTCTCGACCGCCTTGGCCATGGCATGTCGGACCTGTTCGTCATCATCGACGATCAGGCAGCGAGGCGATGCTGATATGCCTGCGGAATCGGATGCGGTCACAGCTGCCAAGGTATCCGGTCAGGGCGCCGGCAGCAACGGCGCTTGCCGCATCCGGTTGCCGGGCTTACGCTTGACCCATCGTCCGCCCTCTCACCGATGGTGCCATGACACGCATCAAAGCGCACGACACCGATTTCGCCTTTGCCACCCGCGCCGTGCACGCCGGGCAGGCACCCGACCCCAGCACGGGCGCCGTGATGACGCCCATTTACCAGACGTCCACCTACGTCCAGGCCGGCCTCGGCAAGAACAAGGGCTACGAGTATGCCCGGACCCAGAACCCGACACGCGAGGCCTGGGAGCGGTGCGTGGCCAGCCTGGAAGGCGGCACGTACGGTTTCGCCTTTGCGTCGGGACTCGCCTCGCTCGATGCGGTGCTCAAGATGCTGTCGAAGGGCGACCACGTGGTCTCCGGCGAGAACGTCTACGGCGGATCGCACCGGCTCATGCAGCAGGTCTACAGCCGGCTCGGCCTGGAGTTCACCTTCGTGGACATGCGCGACATCCGGAACGTGGAGCAGGCGCTAACCCAGTCCACCAAGGTCATCTATTGCGAGACGCCCACCAACCCCATGATGAACCTGGCCGACCTCGCCGCGGTGGGCGACCTCGCCAAGGCGCACGGGCTCATCTACGTCGTGGACAACACATTCGCCACGCCGTTCTTCCAGCAGCCGCTCTCGCACGGCGCGGACATCGTCCTTCACTCCACCACCAAGTACCTCAACGGCCACAGCGACATGGTGGGCGGGATGCTGGTCACGTCGCGTGACGACCTGGCCGAGCGCCTGGGATTCCTGCAGAACTCGGCCGGCGGCGTGCCGGGCCCGATGGATTGCTGGTTGGCATTACGGGGCGTCAAGACGCTGCCGCTTCGGATGCGGCAGCACGATGCCAACGGCCGCGCCATCGCCGAGTGGTTATCGGGCCAGCAGGCGGTGAAGAAGCTCTACTATCCCGGATTGCCGAGTCATCCCCAGCACGAGCTGGCCAAACGGCAGATGAAGGGGTTTGGCGGCATGCTCTCATTTGACCTGGGCGACGAGCAGCGCGCGCGCAAGTTCGTGGAATCGACCCGGATCTTTGCCCTGGCCGAGTCGCTGGGCGGGGTGGAGAGCCTGATCGGTCATCCCGCGTCCATGACCCATGCCTCGGTGCCGCGCGCCATGCGCGAGGCGATGGGCCTCACCGACAGCCTGGTCCGCCTCTCCTGCGGGATCGAGGATACGCAGGACCTGATCGCGGACCTGGAGCGGGCGTTGGGTGCAGGTTGAAACGAAGGATCGGCTTGGTGCGTATGGCGGGAGACTCGGGACACGAGACGCGGGCCGCATGCCTTGCAAGTCCCGCGTCCCGAGCCCCGCGTCCGTGAACCACCGCTCTGCTGCTCAAGGAGTATCGCAATGACCTCCATCCCCGCCCCTCGCCCCCGCCGCACCTTTCCCGAGATTGCGGCTGTCAGCTGGGAGCACGCCGCCGACCGGGCAGCGCTGCAAGCCCTGCGCGCCGTCCCGGGGGTCGATGAAGTTATCCGGAAGGTGCTGGCCATCCTGGGCGGCGAGCGAGGCATCCGCCTGCTGTTCCAGGGTAACGCCGTCCGCGTCGGACCCAGCCAGTTTCCCCAGCTCTGGATGCGCCACGTCGAGATGTGCACGACGTTCGACTGGCCGAAGGTGCCTGAGCTGTACGTCTCGCAGACTCCGTTCTTCAACGCCGGTGCCTATGGCGTGGACGATCCCTTCATTGTGGTCCACAGTGCGGCGCTCGAAATCCTCGACGACGACGAAATCCGAACCCTGCTTGCCCACGAACTGGGCCACGTGATGAGCGGGCACGCGCTCTACACCACAATCGCCGCCATCCTGGCGCTCGTGAGCCTGGGTGCCTTGCCGACGATCGCCGCGATCGCGGTGCTGCCGGTGCGGCTCGCGTTCCTCGAGTGGTCGCGCAAGTCGGAGCTCTCAGCCGACCGCGCCGGCCTCCTGGGCATCCAGGACGTGACCATCGCGCAGCAGCTCGACATGAAAATGGCCGCGGGCGGCCGGGGCGAGGAATTCACGGCGCAGATGAACATCGAGGCGTTCATGGCACAGGCCAACGAATACGCCTATACCAACGAAGGCCTGGACGTGGTGTACAAGCTCCTCAACACGCTGGCGCTCACTCATCCCATGCACACCGTGCGTGCTGCTGAGCTGCAGCGCTGGGTCGCGGCCGGCGAGTATGACCGCATCATGCGCGGCGAATACACCAGGCGTGGTGATGAAGCCCGCCAGCGTCCCATCCGTGATGATTTCGCCGCTGCCAAGAATTACTACGGCAACGAGGCGCGCGAGCTGGCGCGCGATGTCGCCACGGCGGCGCGCAAGGTGGCCTCGGCGGCCGCCGACACATTCAAGGGCAAGACCGGCGCGTG
>CBINCZ010000077.1:0-8258 GCA_966249295.1 uncultured Gemmatimonadales bacterium | reverse complement strand
GGCGAACTGCTGCTCTGAAGGAAGCATGTGAGGCAGGGAGGAGGCCGGGTCGGAGTGCGCTTCCAGGTCAAAGAAACGCGCGCCCGGGATGTGCTCCGCGAGAAACTCGGCGCGGCCGTCACGATTCGCGGACGGGAGATACCAGGAGCAGTCCAGAGGCACAATGCCCGGCTCATGGAGCCGGGCCGCAAGCCATTCAGTGCAAACCAGCCCGTCAGCCGCCATCGTCAGCGCTGCTGCTTCTCGAAATCCTTCATGTAGGTTACCAGCGCCTCGACGCCGGCACGCGGCATGGCGTTGTAGATGCTGGCTCGCATGCCGCCCACGGAGCGGTGGCCCTTGAGCCCGCTCAGCTTCCGCTTGGCGGCGCCCTCCAGGAACGCCGCGTCCTGCTCCGCGCTGGGCGTCCGGAAGCAGACGTTCATGAGTGAGCGGCTGTCCTTGTCGGCCGTGCCCTTGTAGAAGCTGCTGCCATCGAGGAAATCGTACAGCAGGGCGGCTTTGGCGCTGTTGTGGTCGGCCATGGCCTCGAGCCCGCCGCCATCCCTGATCCACTTGAACACCTCGCCCATGACATAGATCCCGAAGGTGGGGGGTGTGTTGTAAAGTGACTTGGCCTTGGCCGCCGTGCGATACTGGAGCATGGTGGGCAGGTCAGCGGCGCCGGCCTCTACCAGGTCCTTCCGGATGATGACGAGCACCACACCCGACGGGCCCAGGTTCTTCTGCGCGCCGGCATAGATCATTCCGTACTTCGTCACATCAATGGGCCGGCTGAAGATGTCGCTCGACGCATCGCAGATGAGCGGCACGCCGGCCGGTAGCACCGGTTCCTGCTTCCACTGGGTGCCGTAGATGGTGTTGTTGGACGTGAAGTGGACGTACGCCGGCCTGTCGGAATAGCGGATGGCGCTGGCGGCCGGAATGTAGCAGTGCTGCCGGTCAGCGCTGGATGCGGCCTCGTGTACCGTACCCAGCGGCCTGGCCTCCTTCACGGCCTTTTCCGACCAGACTCCGGTGACCAGGTAGTCGGCGGTGCCACCTTTCGGCAGGAAGTTCATGGGCACCATGGCGAACTGGAGCGACGCCCCGCCCTGCAGGAACAGCACATCGTAGTCGTCGGGAATGCCGGCGAGCTCCCGGCAGGTCGCCTCCGCCTCGGTGATGATGGCGTCGAACACCTTGCCGCGGTGGCTGTGTTCCATGATGCCGATGCCGCTGTCGCGCACGTTCCAGATATCGCGCTGGGCGGCCTTGAGCACGCTCTCCGGCAGCACCGCCGGTCCCGCACTGAAATTGTAGATCCGATCACTCATCGCATGAAATCCGTTGTCAGGCGCCGTCGTCCAGGCGCGACAGGTCTACCTTGATCACGTCCGCATTGCCGCTGGCAATGGCGTCCATGGCCGCCTGGTCCGGCGCCGTGTCCAGGTGGATGCGCGCCAGCGTGGCCTGCGCTCCATGATAGATGATGTTCTCGACCTCTTCCACGTTGATCCCGCGATTGGCCAGCACGTCGAAGACATGTGCCAGCACCCCGGGCCGGTTCTTGTGCCGCACCGAGAGCACGTGGGTGGCACTGCTCCGCGCCTGCCGGTTGACGCAGTGCGCCACGCTGCCGTTCTCGATGAATCCCGCCACGATGCGGACTACTTCGTGGGCAATGGCCACCTGGGCCTGTTCAGTGGAGGCGCCGACATGGTGGGTTACGTACACGCCCGGCTCCCGCACCAGCGGATTCTCCGCGGTGCCGCTGCCACCGGCCGGCTCCTGCTGGAAGACGTCAAGGCCAGCGCGGATGCCGCGGTTGCGCACGGCGTCGAGCAGCGCGGCTTCATCCACCACCGACCCGCGCGAGGTGTTGATGAAGTATGAGCCCCGGTGCATGGCGGCGAAGAACTCGGCGTTGACCATGCCCTTCGTGTCGGCGGTGGCGGCGACGTTGACGCTCACGGCGTCGCTCAGCCGCGCGACTTCGATGGGCGACTCGCAGTACGTGACCCCGAGCTGCTCGGCCAGCTCCACGGTCAGGTTCCGCGACCACGCCGCCACTGTCATGCCGAAGGCCTTGGCCCGCCTTGCCACTTCGCGCCCGATCTGGCCCAGCCCCACGATGCCAAGGGTGCGGCCATAAACGCCGCGCGCCTTGGAGTACTCACCCTTCTTCCACGTGCCCTGGCGGATGTCCGCAACCTGGTCGGGGATGCGGCGGTCGCAGCTGAGCAGGAGTCCCATGACCAGCTCCGCCACGGCCACCGAATTCCTGCCCGGACAGTTGGCCACGAAGACGCCGTGCGCTGACGCCGCCGCGACATCGATGGTATCAATGCCGGCGCCGGCACGGATGATGAGGCCGAGACCCTTCCCTGCCCTGATCGCGTCGGCGGACACCTTGGTGCCACGCACGATCAGGATGCCGGGATCCACCTCGGCCATCGCGGCGGGAATCTGTTCAGCGGAAAGATCGGGCTGGTGGACAATGGAGCAGCCAAGTTCCTTGAGGCCGTCCACACCAACTCGTTCGAATTTGTCGGCAATGAGGAGTTTCATTAAGGGCGTAGGGCGTAAGGCTCAGGGCATAGGAAAAAAGCGGAGCGGTCCAAAGATAATCGGGCTTCGCTCCCTACGCCTTACGCCCTACGCCCTACGCCAGCTCATGCACAAACAACCCGCTCCGCAACTTCGGCTCGAACCAGGTGCTCTTGGGCGGCATGACCTCGCCAGCGTCGGCGACGGTCATCAGCTGCGCCATGCTGGTGGGATGGAGCAGGAAGCCGGCGGCGGCCTGGCCGCGCTTCACCCGTCGCTCCAGCTCCTCGGTGCCGCGACCGCCGCCCACGAACTCCACCCGCGGATCGGTGCGGGGATCGCCGATGCCGAGCAGCGGGCCCAGCACCCGCTCGTGCAGGAGGCTCACGTCCAGCGAGCCGATCGGGTCGGTGGCATCGATGGAACCGGGCGGGAAGCGCAGCAGGTACCAGCAATTCTCCACAAAGACGCCGAGCGACCCGGCGGCCGGCGACGGCGCAGCATCGAGCGGCTGCACTTCGCCCACAGCCCGCAGGCGCTCCACGAACTGGTCGGCCGAGAGACCATTGAGGTCGGCTACCACCCGGTTGTACGGCAGGATCTCGAGCTGGTTCGCGGGAAAGAGCACGGCCAGGAACCAGTTGTACTCCTCGGCACCATGGTGGGACGGATTGGCTGCGCGGCGCTCCCGTCCCGCGCGCCAGGCACTGGCCGAGCGATGGTGACCGTCGGCCACGTAGGCCAGCGGAATGGTCCCGAACAATGACACCCAGGGATGGGTGTCCTCGATCCGCCAGACGACGTGACGCACGCCGTCGTCGGCCGTGAAATCGTAAAGCGGCGCCTCTCGGGTCACCTGCTCGGCCAGCCGCTCGAATTCCTCCCGTGCCGGAAAGGCGAGGAAGACCGGCTCGGCGTTGGCATTGAGCGTCAGCACGTGGCGGGTCCGGTCGTCCTCCTTGTCCTTCCGGGTCTTCTCGTGCTTGCGGATCACGTCGTGCTCATAGTCGTCCACGTGCACACAGCCCACAATGCCGGTCTGGGGACGGCCGTTCCGGATCAGGCGATAGAGATAGAGCGACGGCTCCGCCTCCCGCATGAGGGTGCCGTCGGCGACGAAGCGATCGAGTGCGGCGCGCGCGCCGGCGTAGACCCTGTCATCGTGCGGGTCGGTGTCGGGTGGCAGGTCAATGTCGGAACGCCCCACGTGCAGGAAGCTCCGCGGCTTGCCTTCAGCCAGCCGGGCTGCCTCCTCACGATTCACCACGTCATACGGCACCGCCGCCACTTCGCTGACATATCGCGGATCGGGCCGAAGAGCCCGGAAAGGATTGAGTCGCATGGGTGGGAACGTGGGCAGGATGGGCAAGATGGGCAAGATGGGCGGGATGGGGAGGATGGGCGGGTGGTCGACGGCCAACTGTCAATGTGTCATGGCGAGGAGGCGAAGCCGTGGAAGCACTGACGCGTGTCCCGCGTCCCGGAGCTCGCGTCCATCCTGCCCATCCCGCCCATCCCGCCCATCCTGTATTATCCTATTTTCGCCCCTAGCAATGGTCCCGTCCCGTGTACCTGATTCGGCTCGCCTCGGGCGAGGAACGAACCTTTGCCACGATTGATGATCTCGCCGCGGCGGTGCAGCGCGGCGAGGTGCAGCATGACGCGGCCATATTCCACCGCCGCACGGGGCAGTGGCTGCCGCTGGAGCACCATCCGTATTTCGCCTTCGCGACAGGGGAGTACAAGGCTCCCGCGCAACCCGCGCCGCCCAAGGGGGAACCGGAGCAGGAGCCCGAGCGTCCGCCCGAGCGGGACGCTGAATCAACCGGCGTCGGCTCGCTCCTCCAGGAAGAGGAGCGGCGGCATGGAACGCCATCGAACGTCACGCCGCTCCGGCCCGAACCACCTGCGCCGACTGGCGGCCGAGCCGCCGAGCCGCCGAACCCGCCGAACCCGCCGAACCCGCCGAACCCGCCGAGCCCGCCACCATCGCCCGCTCCGCGCTACGAGCCCGTCGCGCCGACGCCGTTGCGGGTGCCGAAGCCGGTGGCCAGCGCTGAAGTCGAGAGTCGAGGGTCGAGAGTCGAGAGTCGAGTATCACGAGCCGAGGCGCCGAGCCGCGAGCGTCCCTCGACCGTCGACCCTCGACCCTCGACCACTCCTCCACCCCGCCGCCGCACTGGCCTGGTCATCGCCATCATCGTCATCCTGGGGTCGGCGATCGGCATCCTGGTAGGCCTGAAGTTGCGTGATGCGAGTCCGGGCCAGCTGGCCGAGGAAGGTCCGACGTTCCGTCCCGCACCGCCGCCCTCCTCCCTGCTGGACGACACCACAGATGCGCAGGGCCCCGCCCATCGCAATCAGCCGGCGGGCACCCCGGTCACGAGGCGAATCGACCCGACCGCGCCGGTCACGGCGGAGCAGTTGATGGAACGGCGTCGCCAGGCATATCTCGCCGTCCAGGCGCAGCTTGGACGAGATCTCGCCGCGATCGATTTCAATGGCATCTTCGGTGTTCGCGCCCTCAGCACTCCCGACGGCGCCAAGGCTGCGAGACGCGTCGTGGCCTCCGCGCTTAACGTGCTGGGGCAGTTTCATCGTCGTGAAGTGATGACGGACCGCGCCTATGAAGACACGGCGTCCTTCCAGACCACGCAGGCGGGGTGGACCCGCGAACAGATTGCGGCCTGGGATAATCGCACGACACTCAAGGAGCCGTACCAGTCGGCCGACCTGGCGGAATCGCTGCTGGCAGACGCAGACAGTCTGCTGAACATCCTGGGATCGAGCACGCAGTGGACCGTCGAAGGCGACAGTCTGCGGTTCCCCGACAGCGCCCACGGCGCCGCCTATCAGGCCCAGCGTGCGCGCCTGGTCCAGCGCGCCGGGCCGCCGGTGACGGATACCGTGACGCGCACGTCACTGGCGTATGTGCGAGGGGCGGTGAATCCGGAGGTGCTTCCGAAGTGAGTCGTAAGTCGTAGGTCGTAGGACTTATGACTTACGACCTATGACTGTCATCAATCACTACCCGCACCATCTCCCGCCTCAGCCGGTGGCGGACGCGAAGAACCAGCAGCAATCCCACCGCGACGAGCCCGGCCACCAGCCCCCACCAGAGCCCCTGCGGACCCAGACGCATCGGGAACGCGAGCCAGAGACTGATGGGCAGCCCCACGACCCAGAACCCGATCAGGCCGATCACCATGGGATAGCGGGTGTCGGCCAGGCCCCGAAGCACGCCGGACGACACGACCTGCAGGCCATCGAACACCTGAAAGACGCCGGCGATGGGGATCAGGCTCGCGGCCAGCGTGACCACCGCTGCGTCCCGCGAATAGATCGAGGCGAAGAGCGTCGGCACGGCAGTGAAGACGATCGCGGTGCAGCACATGAACGCCACGCCCACCACCAGCGCCGCGCGGGCTGCAGCACGCACGCCGTCGGGCCGACCCTGCCCCACGGCGCGGCCCACCAGCACGGTGGCCGCGGCGGAGACGCCGAGCGGCACCATGAAGGTGAGCGATGCAAGGTTGAGCGCGACCTGGTGCGCGGCCACTGCGTTGGTGCCCAGTCGTCCCATCAGCAGTCCCACCGCGCCGAACACACCGAACTCGAGCTGCATGTGCACGCCGATCGGCGCGCCGATCGCGATCATCCGCCGCAGCGGTGCGGTGCGCAAGACTTCGGGATGCAGCGAGCGCAGGTGGCCATGGAGCTCGGGCCATGCCACCGCCAACAACCCGATCACCATTGCCCATCGTGAAATCGTGGTGGCCCACGCCGCGCCGTTGGCGCCCATGGCCGGCAAGCCGGAATGCCCGTACACCAGGCTCCAGTCGAGCCAGGTATTCAGCAGGTTGGCGAGCAGCGTGAGCCACACAATGGGCGCCAGCCGGCCCATGGCCTGGAGCGTCTGGCGAAACACGATGAACGCAAAGAAGGGAAAGACGCTCGGCACGATCCGGAGCGTGTACGAGTGCGCGATCGGCACCGCATCCGCCGGCTGGCCCAGCAATGCGAGCACCGGCCCGGCGAAGCAGAGCGGAATCGAGACCGGAATGGTGAGCAGTGCCGAGAGCAGCAGCCCACGCTGCACCGCCCGTGCGATGGCGGGCTCGTCATCGGCGCCCACCGCCTGGGAGACGACCGGATCCAGCGCCATCACGACGCCGGTGCCGAAGATGGCGAAGGCGAAGAAGTACACATTCCCGAGCGCCACGCCGGCCAGGGCGGCCGCCGACACCCGGCCCACCATGATCGAGTCCACCACGCCCATCAGCATCAGCCCGACCTGCACCACGACGACCGGGAGCGCAAGCTTCAGCAGCTCCCGGAAGGTGGCGCGCGAGGGCAGGGCGGTGAGCAGGGCAGGACGTGACATGGCGGCGGAATCTAGCAGGTGCAGAACTCTGCAATTACACCGACTTCAGGTGGCATGGAATTTGGACTTGTCCGGCGCATTCGCGTCTTCCCCCCGATTTCGCCGGTTTCACGTCGGTGAAACGCGACGCGGACGGAGTTTCTGCAACGTCCTCCAGCTCACAAGGAACCCGACTCGTGACCGCTGCCCTTGAGCCCGATCTCTCGGCCGAGCCGCCGAGCCGCCGATCCGACGAGACATCAGCCCCCCGTGGCCGGACCTGGAAACCCGCCCGCCAGATCGCCGTCGACCTGGGCACGGCCAACACCCTGGTACTGGTCCGGGGCGAGGGGGTGGTGCTGGATGAGCCGTCGGTGGCCGCGATGGACATCGCCACCGGCAAGATCCTGAGCGTCGGGCACGAGGCCAAGCGGATGCTCGGCCGCACGCCCGACGGCATCCGCGCCGTGCGCCCGATGCAGGACGGCGTGATCGCCGACTTCAGCGTCGCCGAGCAGATGCTGCGGATGTTCCTCCGGAAGGTGCTGGATCGCCACCTGCTGCGGGTCAAGCCTACCGTGCTCGTCTGCGTCCCCTCCAGCATCACCGAAGTGGAGCGCCGCGCGGTGCGGGACTCGGCGGAGGGCGCCGGGGCCAAGCGCATGTTCATGATCTCGGAGCCGATGGCCGCCGCGATCGGCGCCGGGCTTCCGGTGGACGCACCCACCGGCTGCATGATCGTGGACATCGGCGGCGGGACCACGGACATCGCCGTCATCGCCCTCAACGGCATTGTGTGTGACGCGAGCGTGCGCACGGCTGGCGACGAGCTGGACCAGTCGATCGTGCAGTACATGCGGAAGACCTACAACGTGCTGATCGGCGAGCCCACGGCCGAACTGATCAAGATGCGCATCGGCAGCGCCATGCCGCTGGAGGACGAGCTGTCCATGGGCGTCAAGGGGCGCGACCTCGTGTCCGGCCTTCCCCGCACCGTCGTGGTGGACTCGGCCGGCATCCGCGACGCCATGCAGGAATCGCTGCAGAAGATCGTGAACGGGATCCGCCAGGCGCTGGAAGTGACCCCGCCCGAGCTGGCAAGCGACATTCTCGACCGCGGTATCACGCTCACGGGCGGCGGCGCCAACATCCGCCGCATGGCCGAGCTTATCACCTTCGAGACCGGGCTCCCGGTGCACATGGATCCCAACCCGCTCACCTGCGTCGTCCGCGGTACCGGCCTGGTACTGGACGACCTGGCGCGGTGGAGGAGTGTGCTTGCGGTCTAGATGGGCAGGATGGGCAGGATGTGCAGGATGGGCAGGATGGGCAGGATGGGCAGGATGGGCAGGCCGAAGCTAGCCCG
>CBINCZ010000076.1:0-8315 GCA_966249295.1 uncultured Gemmatimonadales bacterium | reverse complement strand
GGGTACGGCCCCATCTTGGGCGGGTCGCCGGTGATGATGAGCAGGTTGTTGAGCCCGCTGGCCGCGGCGCCCAGCAGGTCGGACAACATGCCGAGGAGGTTGCGGTCCCGGCAGGCGTAGTGGACCACTGCCTCGAGTCCCACCTCGCGCTGGATGAGGAGCCCTGACAGAAGCGCGCCCATCCGGCTCTGCGCCCGCGGTCCGTCCGGCACGTTGACCGCGTTGACGCCGGCCGCCTTGAGCTCACGCACCTGCGCCAGCATGGGCGACGGATCCACACCCCGCGGCGGGACAATCTCCACCGTGGTCACGAACTGCTTCGCGGCGAGTCGGGCACCCAGGCCGGACCGCTCCGCGAGGGGCACCGCGGTGCGGACCTGCTCATGGACCACGGGCGACACCGCGGTGTACCGGTGCCTGGGCGAGACACTCTGCACGAAGCTTGCGATTGCCTTGATATGTTCGGGGGTCGTGCCACAGCAGCCACCCACCAGCCGGGCTCCCGCCTCCACCATGCGGCGGGCATAGCCGGCCATGTACTCCGGGCTTGCCATGTAGATCTTGCGGTCGGCCACTTCGCGCGGGAGGCCGGCATTGGGCTGCGCCGAAATCGGCAGGTTCACCACACCGGCCAGCTGCTCGACCGCTTCGAGCACGCCGTGCGGCCCCACCGAGCAATTGACACCCACCGCGTCGGCGCCGAGCGCTACGAGCTCGGGCCCGAACATGGCGGGATCAGTGCCGTAATGGGTCTGGCCATCGGTGCCGATGGTCATCTGCGCGATGACGGGGAGGTCGGAGAGCGACCGCACCGCGCGTATCGCGGCCCCGATTTCCGACACGTCACTGAACGTCTCCAGGATGAATCCGTCCACACCGCCGTCGAGCAGTCCCTTGACCTGCCGGGCGAAGGCGTCGTGGGCCTCGTCCAGCCCCAGCTCGCCAAACGGCTCTACTCTTACTCCAAGTGGCCCGATGGCGCCGAGTACCAGCGCGCGCGTGCCGACGGCGTCCCGCGCCAGCGTGGCCGCGGTGCAGTTGATCAGCTCGGTCTCGTCGCCCAGTCCGCACCCGGCCAGCTTCAGCGGGTTGGCACCAAACGTGTTGGTTTCGATCAGCTCGGCACCCGCTCTCACGTATTCGCGATGGATGTCACGAATGAGGTCGGGCTGGCGGAGATTCAGCTCATCGTAGCAGACATTGAGAAAGACGCCGCGGGCATACAGCATGGTGCCCATGGCGCCGTCTACCACGTGGACTCGGCCGTCGTCGAGCAGGTCGCGAAGTGTCATCGGCTGTAGCCGAGGTTGGGTGCCAGCCATCGTTCCGCGACTTCCACCGGCCATCCCTTGCGAGCGGCATAGTCGGCCACCTGGTCCCGCCCGATGCGGCCGAGGCCGAAGTATTGCGACTCAGGCCGCCAGAAGTAGAAGCCGCTCACGGATGCGCCAGGCTGCATGGCGCAGCTCTCCGTGAGCGTGATGCCCACCCGGGGCGCATCGAGCAGCTCGAAGATCAGCTGCTTCTCGGTGTGGTCAGGGCAGGCGGGGTAGCCGGGTGCCGGTCGAATGCCCTGGTACTGCTCGTGAATGAGCGCATTGTTGTCGAGCTGCTCATCCGCCGCATAGCCCCAGAATTCCTTCCGCACCCGCTCGTGCAGCCGCTCCGCAAACGCCTCGGCGAGACGATCGGCCAGCGCCTCGATCAGGATGGCATTGTAGTCGTCATGCTCCGCCCGGCGCTCGGCGATGAGCTCCGCGGCACCCAGCCCGGCGGTCACCGCGAAGAGGCCCACGTAGTCCTGCGTGCCCAGTTCCTCGGGTGCAACGAAATCGCTGAGTGCCAGGTTGGGCCGGCCATTGCCCTTCCGCACCTGCTGTCGCAGCGTGCGCGCAAGCTTCTCGGTACCGTTGACCCTGAGGGCAATGTCGTCGCCACGGGCGGCCGCGGGGAAGAAGCCGAAGGCGGCCGCGGCACGCAGCCGTCCGCCCTCCACGAGCGAGCGCAGGACAGCCTGCGCATCGTTGAAGAGTTGTGTGGCTGCCTTGCCCTGGACCGGGTCCTTCAGGATGTCGGGATAGTGTCCCCGCATCTCCCACGACTGGAAGAACGGGGTCCAGTCGATGCGGTCCACCAGCTCGGCGAGAGGATAATTCTCCAGGTGCCGCACGCCGAGAAACGTCGGCGTGGGTGCGGCGCGCGACCAGTCGGGCGTGAGCCGGTTGGCGCGCGCCTCCTCGATCGTGATCCGCGGCTCGGCGGCTCGCCGGCCCGCGCGCTCCTCCCGCAGGGCGCGATACTCGTCGCGGAGCTGGGCGATGTAGGATGATCGGTTCTCAGGATTCAGCAGACTCCCGACCACGCCTACCGCGCGTGACGCATCCGCCACGTGCACCGTGGGCCCTTTCCGGTAGGCCGGCTCGATCTTGACCGCCGTATGAGCGCGCGACGTGGTGGCGCCGCCGATCAGGAGCGGGAGCGAAAAGTCCTCACGCTCCATTTCGCTCGCCACAAACGCCATCTCCTCGAGCGACGGGGTGATGAGTCCCGAGAGCCCGATGATGTCAACCTGCTCCTTCACGGCGGTCTCCAGGATCCTCGCCGCCGGCACCATCACGCCAAGGTCAATGACTTCGTAGTTGTTGCACTGGAGCACCACGCCCACGATGTTCTTGCCGATGTCGTGCACGTCGCCCTTCACGGTGGCCATGAGGATCTTCCCCTTGGCCTGCACCTCGCCGGACTTTTCCGCCTCCATGTAGGGGAGCAGGTGTGCCACCGCGCGCTTCATCACGCGGGCGCTCTTCACCACCTGCGGCAGGAACATCTTCCCCGCGCCGAAGAGGTCGCCCACGACGTTCATGCCGTCCATGAGCGGGCCCTCGATCACGTCGAGGGGGCGCGCAGCGGCGAGCCGGGCTTCCTCGGTGTCTGCCACGATGTAGTCGGTGATGCCTTCCACCAGCGCATGGCGAATGCGATCGGCCACCGGCAGCGAGCGCCAGGCAAGGTCGGGTCCATTGCCGGCGACATTCGACGCCGCCGAGTCGGCGATCTCGAGCAGGCGTTCGGTAGCGTCGGGCCGGCGATTGAGTACCAGGTCTTCCACCCGGCGCAGCAACTCCGGTTCGATCTCGTCGTACACCGCCAGCTGGCCGGCGTTGACGATTCCCATGTCGAGCCCGGCGGCGATGGCGTGGTAGAGGAAGACGGCGTGGATGGCCTCGCGCACCGGGTCGTTCCCCCGGAAGGAGAACGAGACGTTGCTGATGCCACCGCTCACTCGCACGTGGGGCAGTTCCGCCTTGATGCGGCGGGTGGCCTCGATGTAGGCGACTGCGTAGTTGGCATGCTCTTCGATGCCGGTGCCGATGGCAAACACATTGGGATCGAAGATGATGTCTTCGGGCGGAATGCCAGCGTCGGTGAGCAGCCGGTAGGCCCGCTTGCAGATGGCGACCCGACGCTCGGCGGTTTCGGCCTGGCCCTCTTCGTCGAACGCCATGACCACCATGGCTGCCCCATACCGACGAGCGAGCCGGGCGTGCTCAAGAAACGGCGCCTCACCCTCCTTGAGCGAGATGCTGTTCACCACGCACTTGCCCTGCACACACTGCAATCCGGCCTCGATCACCGTCCACTTGGACGAGTCGATCATCACCGGCACCCGCGAGATGGCGGGCTCCGAGGCCACCAGCTTGAGGAACGTCGTCATGGCCGCCTCGGCATCGAGCATGCCCTCGTCCATGTTGACGTCGATCATCTGCGCGCCATTCTCCACCTGCTGCCGCGCGACCTCGAGCGCCTCCTCGTGCTGGTTGTTCAGGATGAGGCGGGCGAACCGCTTGGAGCCGGTGACATTGGTGCGTTCGCCGACATTCACGAAGAGCGAGTCGTCGTTGATGACCAGGGGCTCGAGCCCGGCGAGCCGTGTGGCGACGGGAATTTCCGGCGGCTTGCGGGGCGCCTTGCCCCGCACTGCCTCTGCGATGGCGCGAATGTGGTCGGGAGTGGTGCCGCAGCAGCCGCCCACGATGTTGACCAGCCCACGCTCCGCCCATTCGCCCAGCTGGGTCGCCATGATTTCCGGCGTCTCGTCGTAGCCGCCCATTTCGTTCGGGAGCCCGGCGTTGGGGTGCGCGCTCACGAAGATCGGCGCCACTCTCCCGATGTCACTCACGTACTGGCGGAGCTGCTTCGCGCCGAGGGCGCAGTTGAGCCCGATCGAGATGGGGTTGGCGTGGGCCACCGAGTACCAGAACGCCTCCGCGGTCTGGCCCGAGAGGGTGCGACCGCTCGCATCGGTGATAGTGCCGGAGATCATCACCGGCACGCGCTCCATGCCGGCCGCCACCAGCGATTCAATGGCGAAGATGGCGGCCTTGGCATTGAGCGTATCGAAGATCGTCTCGATGAGCAGGAGGTCGGCGCCGCCCTCGACCAGGGTGCGTGCCGCTTCCTGATACGCGGCAGCCAGTTCACGAAACGACGTGTTACGCGCGCCGGGATCATTCACATCGGGCGAGATGCTGGCGGTGCGGTTGGTGGGGCCCAGCACACCGGCCACGTAGCGCGGCCGCGAAGGGTCCTGTCGCTCGAATTCATCCGCCGCACTGCGCGCGAGACGAGCGCCTTCGCGATTGAGCTCGGCCACCAGCGACTCGGCGCCGTAATCGGACTGGGCAATGCTGGTGGAGTTGAAGGAATTGGTCTCGATGATGTCGGCGCCGGCCGCGAGTTTCTGGCGGTGGATCTCGGCCACGATGGCCGGCTGGGTCAGCGAGAGCAGGTCGTTGTTGCCCTTGAGGTCGCGGGGCCAGTCGCCGAAGCGCTCGCCCCGGAATGCGGCTTCATCCAGGCGATGGCGCTGCAGCATGGTGCCCATGGCGCCGTCGAGCACGAGGATGCGTTCGGCGAGCAGCGCTGGCAGGCGCGCGAGGCGCGAATCGCGGTCAAACGGTGTGGGTACGGCAGGCTTCACTCTGGACTCCATATGACAACCGCCCGATGCCAAAACGGCCCGGGCGGACGCGTTTTAGCAGTTTGTTTAACGTGGCCGCAAGCTGCGCAAATCACCACGGTATTCGGATTGGGGGAAGTATAACAGGTCGAGGGTCGAGGGTCGAGAGTCGGAGGCGCTGAGCGCCTGGCGCTTAAGGCTTAACGCCTCGAATCCGAACTGTCTTCCTCCGAGACGCGAGTCCGCCAAGGATTTCTATGGCGTCCTTCCTCACGCCGTATTCCTTCGCCAGCAGCCGCACCAGCTCCTCATTGGCCGCTCCGTCCACCGGTGGCGCCGCCAGGCGCACCTTGATCGCGTCGCCGTGCGGGCCCACGATCTCGCTGCGCGAGGCGCGGGGTTGGACCAGGATCGTGAGGGTGAGGTCAGTCATGAGTCATAAGTCGTACGACGTATGACATACGGCTTATGACAGCAGTATGCCCAACGCCGCCCGTTCCGCGATCACCAGCAGGAAATAGGCAACCAGCGGCGAGATGTCGATCATGCCGAGGGGCGGGATGATGCGGCGGAGGGGAGCCAGGAGCCACTCGGTCAGCACCACGAATGGGCGCATCCATTTGGTGTACTCATTGGCCCCGATCCAGCTGCCGATGACCCGGACGATCAGCGCCATCTCGACGATCCAGAAGACCCAGTGCGCCACCTGCGCGATCCAGAAGCGGGGGCCGCCCTGCGCCGCGTAGGCCAGCGAGTAGATGGCGCCGGCGAGCCACCGGAAGAGCCAGAGCGCGATCAGCCCCAGCGCGAGCGTGAGCCCGGCGAGCCAGAGCGGCGCATTCTGCGGGTTGCCGCCGGCGCGCAGCAGCCGGCGTTCGATGGGTTGCAGCAGGGGATCGCTCACGCGCCTGATGGTCCGGGGCCACCAGCCGAAGGGTGCGAGCTTCTGGCGCTGCACCATCCAATGTGTCGTCGCGATGATGAGCGTGAGGAGGAAGGCGACGGCTACCGCGATGCGGAGGCCGAAATAGGTCGCGGCCAGCACCAGCTAGTCCAGCGCCCCGCCGGCCTGGACCTCGTGGGTGCCGCCCGATGGCGAGGTACAGGTAAGGGTGTAACGGCCCGCGCCGATCACGGCGTCTTCCAGCACCTTGAGCTCGCCGGTGCAGGAGACCCAGAAATGCCCAGCCGGGTTCCGGAACGCCGCGCCGGCCGTGAACTGTGGTCCACTGGCGCTGACGGTGCGGGCAATGTCGGCGGTGAGACTGTCAGTACCGAGATCCCGGAGGGAGCGGGGCAGGCGCCCGCGGTGTGAGCCACGGTAGTCAGACGCCAGGTCGAGCAGGTGGTAGATCTCCCGCCCGAGCACCGTGGCGTCGACTTCGGCGGAATCGGCGGCAGTATGCGGCGCCGACGTGCGCGCCGATGCGGATTCGCCCTTGCCGCACGCCATCAGCAACGCCGCAAGCAGGGCCAGCGTGCGCTTCATTCCAGCGCGAATTCCCGGTTGAACACGACGTCAAAGCTGAAGGTCTTGGCCCGGCTGCGCGTCTCGATGGCGTCGGCCACGCGTCGCAGCCGGTCCGGAATGCCAAGGATCTTGTCCTGCGCCACGCGGCCCAGTTCGGTGAGCCCCTGCAGCGTCTCGATCTTCCAGAACTTGATCTGCTCCTGCACGATGCGCAGGTAGTCGCGGGGACCGTAGATGCCGGCACGGCGGATCACGTCGGCAATTTCGCGGAAGCCCGGCATGGTATGGCCCGGCATGTCGATGCTGGGAAGCACCTGGACCAGCGATTGCAGCGCCTGGTCGGGGTCCCGCTGCAGGATCTCCTGCATGATGGTGCGGTAGAAGGCAAAGTGCCGGGCCTCCTCCCGCGCGATCCGGTCAAGGATCATGGCGAGCCGGTCGTCGTACTCCGCGATCAGCTGGCCCGTGGCTGCATGCGAAAACTGCGTCGCCCGCTCCTGCACCGTGGTGTAGGCGAAAACCCGGTACGGATCGCGGTCCCACGCCGGGTGGAACCCCGCCTTCATGTACTCGAATTGCATCTCCTCGAGCCGGCGCTGCTGGAACAGCCGGGCCTCGCGGGTGTAGTCGTGCAGCACCTGACCGTGGCGGTCTTCCTCGGCGGTCCACAGGTTGTTCCAGGACCGCCAGTAGCTGTCGTCGTCGAGATAGACCGCGAGCAGGCGATGGAAGTGCGGCAACCCCTCCTCGGTCAGGAGATTGAGCGCCAGCGCTGCCCGCACCGCATCGGGAATCCCCGCCGCCCGCTTCTGGAGCTCGGCGCGGTGCGTCTCAGGACACTCATCCGGGCCCGGCCCGATCAGCTCGCTCGGAAACCACAGCTCACGCTTCGCCTCGTGCGCGCTCATGAGCTGGCGCACCTTGGTCTCGAGGTCCTTGAGGACTTCGACCTTCGAGAGCAGCTGGCGGGCGGATTCGGTGAGGGTCATGGAGTTCCCGAGCAGGAGAGACGGCGCCGGCGAGAGGCCGGAGATGAAACGGAATTTGAATAGTAACGAAACGGCGAGCGGACGGACAGGACGGACGAGTCGGACTGGGCGGACAGGTTCTCGGATGCCTGGATCCGGTCCGCCCCGTCCGCCTTACTCCAGCCTCTTCTCCATCAACAGCCATGCCCGCCCGCCGAGGTAGTTCTCCCGCAGCATGACGCGGTGCCAGCCAAGCGCCGACAGCAGCCCTTCGGCGTCGAGGTCGTCGGTCCAGAACTCGGCCAGATGGGCGCCCTCCTGGGTAGCGCGGAGTTCGAAGGCGGCGAGCAGCCGGTGGGCGTGTCCCTGGCTGCGCTCGGGCGGGGTAATCCCGATCTCGATGAGCTGGGCGACACCGCCCCTGAGCGAGAAGCGGAGGCCACCGATCCAGTCGCCGATCTCGTTGCTCAGCACCAGATAGCGGTCGTCCGAGGGGCCGATCGAAGCCTCGCCGGCATCGACTTCCAGCAGCTCGTGGAACCAGTGGCCGAAATCGTCGTCCTGGCCGATTTCCCGAATGATCGTTTCGCTCATAGTTCAGGAACCCGCGTTTCGGTCTGAATGTTTCCCGCTCGTCCTGCTGGATGCATTATTGGTGCCGGGCGCCGGCCGCGCCGTGCCCGCGCGCATGGGGGAGATGTGATGAGCGACGCAACAAACACACGCCACGCCGTGGCCCGCTGCATCTTCTGCGGCCGGCTCAACCGGGTGAACATGGCCCGCCTGGCCGACAAGCCGACCTGCGCCGAGTGCCATCGGCCCCTCAGGCTGGACCGGCCCATCAAGGTGACGGATGCGGACTTCGAGAAGGTGATCGGGGGAAGCACGGTGCCGGTGCTGGTGGACTTCTACGCCG
>CBINCZ010000075.1:0-8332 GCA_966249295.1 uncultured Gemmatimonadales bacterium | reverse complement strand
GCTGACGAGCGACCTCGCCCTTCGGCACGAAATCGGCGAGGAGGGGGAAGCGCAGCCCGCGTGCCTCGGCGAAGGCCTGGTGGCACCATGCGCCGTCCACCGAGATACCGAGCGCCTGGGCACCGAGACGCTGGAACTCCGGAAGGAGTTCGTTGTAGAGCGCCAGCTGGTCGCCGCAGACCGGGCTCCAATCAGCGGGATAGAAGACGAGCACGACAGGCCGCCCGCGCAGCTCGGCGAGCGACATGGGCTGGCCCGGCGCCGAGAGCAGGGTGAAGTCCGGTGCCGGCAGCCCTGACGGGATTGGCGTGCTGGAATGCATCTGGCTCCTCCGTCTTTTGTGAGACGTTGATTCTTGAGAGCGCGGCGCGCTGCTCTCATTCCACCGGCAACACTGCCGGCACGCCCTTCTTCTTGAGCAGGAATACCACGAACCTGGCCGGCTCGGTGGTGCTCGCGTTGCGGCTGACCACGTGGATGTCGTCCGGTCCCTCGTAGAACGTCTGGCCGGCGGTCAGCGTCACCTCCTCACCACCCTTCAGTTGCATCACGATCGAGCCTTCCAGCACGTACACAAATGCGTCGGCATTGTGGCGGTGCACCTTGCTGGATCCTCCGGGCGCGTAGTCCACGGCGAGCATCAGCGCTTCCTTGCCGGCCACATCGGCGAGCTGCTTCGTGAGGAGCGGCGTGACCTGCGCCTCCTGGGCGACGAGCTGGACGGCCAGGACCGACGAGAGTCCCACCGCCAGCAGCATCGCGCGATTCTGGATTTGCATGGATCCCCTCCCTCAGCGGTCGGGTGTCGAGCCGGCAATCACTGGCTGCCGTTCCCAGCCCGGCTTCCGGCCTGCCTGTTGCCGTTCCCACTGCTCGAGCGTGATGCGGCCGAGCCGGGCATCGTCACCCGGCACCAGACTGCGCTCATCCAGGATGGCGCCGAAGTACCGCGCTTCGGGATCGGCAACGACCTGGCGCGGATCGTTGCGCGCCGAGAGCACGCGCCGGATCAACTCGTCAAACTGGAACTGCTCAGGCCCACCCACTTCGATCATGGCGTTGAGGGGGCTGGCGGCGGCGACGGCGGCGACGGCGCTCACCACGTCGTCCGCTGCCATGGGCTGGAAGCGCACCGGCGGAATCCGCACCGTGTGGCCATCCGTCGCGCCGTCGGCGATCCGGTTGATGAACTCGAAGAACTGGGTGGCATGGACAATCGAGTAGGGAATCTTCGAATCCCGGATCAGCTGCTCCTGGGCCATCTTGGCCCGCATGTAGCCGCTCTCCGGGAGCCGCTCGGTGCCCACCACTGACAGGGCGACGTGATGCCAGACACCCGCCGTCCGCTCCGCCGAGAGCAGGTTGCGTGTCGAGGTCTCGAAGAAGTGCAGCACCGCTGCATCCTCGAACGACGGCGAATTGGAGACATCCACGACGACATCAGCCCCGGCCAGTACTTCATCCAGGCCGTCGCCGGTGAGCGTGTTGACGCCCGTGTCGGGCGCAGCGGCCACGGCTTCGTGACCCTCATCCTGAAGCTGCTCGACGAGCCGGGAGCCGATGAGTCCTGTTCCGCCGATCACCACGATTTTCATCTCATTCTCCTCGGTACGGCCCCTCAGGGCCGGGAATTGACGTGATTGCCTACTGGTCGGAGGCCACTCGAGCCGTCATGGTGGACCTGGCAGCGTCTTCGATCACCTTCACGACGTCGACCGGCCGAGAAATGAACGGGACGTGGCTGGAGGCGAGCTCGGTGGTCCTTGCCTTCATCCGGGCAGCGAACATCCGCTCCAGGTCCGGGCTGATCACCCGATCGTTCTGGGCCACGATGAACCAGGATGGAATCGTCTTCCAGGCCGGCCGCACCTTCAGCACGGCAGTGAAGCTGGTACTGGTGAGGGGCTTCTGGGTTGCGGCCATGATGTCGGCCTCTTCGGCATTGACATCCTGCGCGAAGATCTCGTGGAACTTGCCGCGATCGATATAAAGGAAGCCGGCGGCGTCCGGCCGCAGGGTGGGGCCCAGCGGTGTCGGATACTTCTCGGTCAGCGGACCGATCTGTTCGGCCGAGTCGGGCGCGAAAGCGGAGATGTACACCAGCGCCTTGACCTTGGAACTTCCCGACGCCGCGCCGGTCATGACAAAACCGCCATACGAGTGGGCGACTACCACGACCGGACCAGGCTGCGCGTCAATGACCCGCTTCGTGGTGGCGATATCGTCGTCCAAGGATGTCAGGGGATTCTGCACCGCCGTGACGGTGTATCCGTCATGCTCCAGGAGCGGAATGACGTGTCGCCATCCGCTGGCATCGGCGAAGGCGCCGTGCACCAGCACGATGGTCGGCTTGGAAGCAGGCGTTGTCTGGCTGGAAGCCGTAGCGGCGCCGAGCGAAAGCAGCAGCGCCCCGGCGAGGGCTCCTGCAGTGATATGTGACAACATGAGAACCTCCTCTGGAGGAATGCGTTGGCAGGTGATGTCAGTGAATGCATCACGCGGTAGCGGTCGCGAGCTCCTCGCGCGAGCTCGACGCGGTGGTCTCGCCCCGCAGGAACTTCAGCAACTCTGCATTGATCTCGTCCTGGTTCGTCGCGGTGATGCCGTGGGGCGCGCCGGGGAAGTAGATGTCAATCGCGCCCTCGATGAGCTGGGCTGACTTCCGGGCCGAGTTCTTGACCGGAACGATCTGGTCATCCTCGCCGTGCAGCACGAGGGTCGGCACGTCGAACTTCCCGAGGTCCTCGGTGAAATCCGTCTCGGAAAACGCCTTGATGCTCTCGTAGGCGTTCTTGAGGCCTGACTGCATGCTCCAGCGCCAGAACTGATCCAGCACGCCCTGCGAAACCTTCGATCCTTCCCGGTTGGCGCCGTAGAACGCCCTGGAGAAGTCACGATAGGTCTGGGACCGATCGTTGAAGAGACTGGTGCGGAGGTCGTCGAATACCTTCATCGGGATGCCTTCCGGATTGTCGGCCGTCTGGAGCATGAGCGGCGGGACCGCGGCGATCAGCACCGCGCGGGCGACCCGGCTGGTGCCGTGCCGGCCGATGTAGCGAGCCACCTCGCCGCCGCCGGTGGAGTGACCCACCAGCGTCACGTCGGTGAGGTCGAGCGCCTCGATCAGCTCCGCCAGGTCATCGGCGTAGCCGTCCATGTCGTTGCGCGACGATGCCTGGCTGGACCGCCCATGGCCGCGACGATCGTGGGCGATGGTGCGAAAACCGTTCTGTGCCAGGAACAGCATCTGTCCGTCCCACATGTCGGCATTCAGCGGCCACCCATGGGAAAAGGTGACGACCGGCCCCTCGCCCCAATCCTTGTAGTAGAGCTCGGTGCCATCCTTGGTCGTGATGGTGCTCATGATTCGGCTCCTTCAGTGAGATCTGAATGCCGCGACCGCAAATTCGCGTCGCCCCCGCATCGCAGCTGGATTGAGCGATCTGACGCGGACCCATAGTACGCGCCGGCACCGAATCGCGAATCAGTCATGCGGTGAGGCCTGAGCTGCACCAGAAGGCGTAGGTCAGGGCAGGCTGCAAGCAGCTGTGGGACGAAAGGCGAAATCGTGAGGGGAAAGCGGTACTACTGAAGAACTGAAGAGCCGAGCCAGGCCGGATCAGGTGATGCCGGCCGCGCCCACAGGCAGCTTGAGGGTCACGATGGTGCCGCCGCCTGGCCGGGGACACACTTCGAAGCGGCCGCCCAGTCGATCGGCGCGATCCCGCGATCCGCTGAGCCCGAAGTGGCCGCGCTCGAGCGCGTCCTCCGCCTCGCGCGCCGAGAATCCGCGTCCGTCATCACCGATGCCGAGCGAGAACGTGCCGGGGTGGTAGTCCAGGTGTATTTCGAGCTGGCTGGCGTCGGCGTGTCGCACCGCGTTCACGATCGCCTCGCGCCCGATCCGGATCGCCGCGTCCTCGATCTCGCGAGGCAGCCGCTCCACCTTTCCTTCGGCGGTCACGTGGACGTCGATTGGCAGTCCTGCGGTCCGGTCCCGGGCAATCCGCTCGAACACAGCCGGCAGGAGCTCGCCATCCGCTCCCGGCTCGTGCATGTCCCAGACCCGTTCCCGGGCTTCCCGCAGTGACTCGCGCGCAAGCCGCTGGACCCTGACTATGGTTGCCGCTGCTGCGTCGGGCTGCTCGGGCAGGGCGACCTCGGCGGCCTTGAGCTGCAGCGTGACGCCCGCGAAGCCCTGCAGCAGCGTGTCGTGGAGATCCTGTGCGATGCGGGCCCGCTCGGCGAGGGTGATTTCATACTGGCGCTTGAGTTCGGCGTGGGAGCGGGCATGCCGGCGGCGCTGCATCAGTGCGACGGCCACGCCGCCGAGCCCGCCGATCGCCAGGACAACCAGCCCCTTGAACCAGAGCGCCTGATACCATGCGGGCAGGACTCGAAACGACCAGCTCGCCGCCGACTCATTCCAGTTGCCGTCGCCCAGGCTCGCGGCGACCCGAAACCGGTATTTCCCGGGCCGCAGGTCGGTGTAGTAGGCCCGCCGGCGGGTGCCCACATCGTGCCATGCCGGATCGACGCCCTCGAGCTGGTACCGGAACTGGATTCGCTCGGGCATGGAAAGCATCGGGGCGGTGTAGTCGATCTCCAGATCGCTGATGCCGGACGGGAGCACCGCCTCCTGCGACGGAGCCACCTCACGATTATTGATGCGCGCCGTCTCGATCACCACATCGGGCGGAGTTTCGGTCAGCGCGAGATGTCGCGGATCCAGGGACGCGACGCCCTGGTCAGCGGCGACCCAGATCAGCCCGTCCGGCGTTCGAGCCAGGACAGGCAGCTTGCTCATGCCGATCACGCCCGGCAGGCCGTCCACCTGATCGAACACGCGGTAGCGCAGTGCGTGAAGCGTGTCAGCGAGTGCGAGGTCCAGCTCGTGGGGTGCCAGCCGAAGCAGGCCGATCCTGGTCGCGAGCCACCAGGCTCCGGAATCGTCCTGTCGCATGGCAAACACTGCCCGGCCAGGCAGGCGCTGGGATGGCGCGAGGCCGCGAAACTTCCCCGCTTCGAACTTGTGGAGGCCGGACGCACCGACCGCCCAGATGTTCCCCGCCTGGTCCTGATGGATGTCGGTAATCTGGCCCGCGGTCATCCCTTCGGCCGCACCGAACGTGCGCATCTGCCCGTGATCATAGAGGAACACCTGGCTTTCGGAGCCCACCCAGATTCGCCCCTCGCGGTCACTGAAGAGCGCGGTGAACCTGCCGACCTTGGTGGCTGGCGCAACCGGCTCGAGTCGGTTGTGAACGACCCGCGCCAGGCCCACCGCCTGGTCGGTGAGCCAGATCGTGCCCGAAGGGTCAATCGTTATGGCGTCGACCGCAAGCAGGCGGTCTCCCTTGAGCGGAACCTTCTTCGGCGTGAGCCCGTGGAAGCGCACGATGATCGTGTCCTCGAAGGCCCAGACGTCGCCTGAGGAATCCTGCGCCATGCGATAGCACCAGCAGGGCGGTTCGTGGACGTCGTCTCGTCCGTGCGGGCCGATCCGGGTGATTTCCTTGGTGGCAAAGGCAGAGATCCACACCGAGCTGTCGCGGTTGGCAAAGACGCCGCGCGGGCGAAGGCCGCCGCGAGTGGTGTAAGGCACCAGGCTGCCCTCGCGAAAGCGTTCGAGTCCGCGGTCACTCGCGACCCAGATGTTGCCTTCGCGGTCTTCCAGCAGGTCCCAGACCACGTTGGACAGCAAGCCATCCTGCTCCGTGAACTGCTCCGCCTCCGGACCGAACTGCTCGACCACGCGCCCGCGGATCCGCCTTGGATCAGGTACTCGCCGCAGGCCGTCGCCTCGCGACCCGATCCAGAGTGAGCCCTTGCGATCGATCAGCAGGCTGTAGGCGCCGACCTTCACCTCGGTTACGGGCGTCTTGTCGCCCATCCGCCTGAGCGTGTGCGCCGACCGGGCCATTTCGGCAATCCATATGGTGCCATCCTCTGCCTGGTCGAAAGCGGCCCGATAGGCCACGCGCTTGAGCTTCCAGCCCGGATCGACGAAGCTGGTCGCTCCATCCGGTCGGTAGACCACCCGATCGGCTGTCTCCACCCAGAGTGCATCGGAGCGGTCGAACCACACGGCACGGGCCTCGGTACCCTTGAAGCCCCACTCTGCTCCCACATTCTTCCACTTCCCCGCCACCAGTTGGGCCAGCCCTGCATTGGTCCCGGCCACCAGTTCGCCCCGACTCGACTGGGCCAGCTGATACACCGGCGCGAGTCCATCACGTCGGCCGAAATTGGTGAGCCGCCCGTTGACCAGGTGGCTCACCGTACCGGTCTCCCAGACAATCCACAGCGTACCGTCGTTGCCCTCCATGAGCGCCCTGACCCCGGCATCAGGAAGTGTGTCGCCGCCTCCAGGCGTAAACGGCACGAACCGGACGCCGTCGAATCGCACCAGGCCGGACACGGTGCCGAGCCACAGATAGCCGTCGCCGGTCTGGGCGAGCACGTGGATCTCGGTGGGCGCACCTTCGTGGCTCGTCCACGTCCGGTGGGCCAGTTGATGAATGGGACGGATGGGGATGGAGTCCGTTGTCAGGACTCCGGCCACCAGGGCGGCGGCAATGAAAAGCATCAGGCGATCCGGGAACAGCGATGGGAAGCGGGGGTGCTCGACGAAACCCGCAAGCAGTGAGAAGCATGCGGCCATCGCCGGATATGCGCCACCCCGCGGCCGGTACCTCCTGGTTCGCCCAGTGTCAGGTCAGGTGAATGATGCCGCGCTGAATGGCGATGGTGACCGCTTCGGTGCGGTCGCCGGCGTCCAGTTTCTGCAGAATGTGGATGACATGCACCTTCACAGTGGCCTCGGCCACCGACAGTACCGCGCCGATTTCCTTGTTGCTCAATCCCTTTGCCATGTAGGTGAGCACCTCGTGCTCACGCTCGGTCAGGTTGATCCTGGGCGTGAACTCGGCGAGTCGCCGGGCCACCTCCGCGGGAATCGCCTTCCTGCCGGCATGGACCTGCCGAATCGAGTTCGCCACCTCGTCGCTCGCCACATCCTTGAGCAGGTAACCGAGCGCACCAGCCTCGAGCGCCCGGTGGATGTCGGTATCACCATCCCAGGTCGTCAGCGCGATGATCCGGGCCGCCGGGAACTCGGCGACGATGGCCCGGATCGCCTCCACCCCGTTCATCACCGGCATGCTCAGGTCCATCAGGGTTACGTCGGGCTGGAACTTGCGATAGAGCTCGACGGCCTCTCGTCCGTTGGCGGCTTCGGCCACCAGCGTCAGGTCGGGGTAGGCACCGATGAGTGAGGAAAGACCGGCCCGATAAATCGGGTGGTCATCCACGGTGAGGAGACGTATGGGGCCTTGGCCGGCAGAGGGTCGGGCGGGGTTATTCATGGGAGAACGTTGCCCTGCCGGAGGCGTGGGGACAATACATCTTTAGGTGTAGACGGGATGGGCGGGATGGGCGAGATGGGCGGGATGGGCAGGAGGTCGTCATGCCGTGTCATTGCGAGCTTCGTCCTGCCGCCTACCCGTCTAGCCCTCTTCCCGTCTAGCCCTCTTCCCGTCTTCCCGTCTTCCCGCCTTCCCGCCTTCCCGTCCGCACCTTCGGAAAGAACCTCACGACAAACACCACATAGACCAGCCACAGCACCAGCCAGACGGCCCCGACGCCCGTGAGCCCGACGGAGAAGAGAATCAGGCAGGGATCGAGGAACAGCAGCGTGTAGCCGAGGAGCCAGAAGCGGTCGCCCCACCGGCGATAGACCGCCTGGTCGGCGTCGCTCAGGCGGCCATCAAGGGAGGAACCGTAGTAGGAGAGCGATGTGAACACGAACGCAAACGCCGCCACGCCCAGCACAATCAGGGTTGCCCGGAACAGGAAGGGATCGGCGTCACCGCTGACGTACTTCGGATACAGGAATATCAGGACGAACGTGAAGATCGCGATGCTCGTCGCCGCGAGGGAATAGGCGCGGTTGACGTTCGCGGCATCGAGGTCGTCGGGCATGAGGGCTCCGTGGCAGACGGACAGGCGGACAGACGGACAGACGGCTAGACGGCTAGACGGCTAGACGGCTAGACGGCTAGACGGCTAGACGGCTCGGCGAAAGTTCGTCATTCCCGCGCAAGCGGGAATGCATGAGGGGCAGGCCATGGCACTTCACTCGGTCCGACGCTGCGGAATGAAGTACTCCGTGTGAGCCCTCATGGATTTCCGCTTGCGCGGGAATGACGGACAGACAGGTTCCTGCCCGCAGCTCGCAGCTCATAGCTCGCAGCTCTCCCCTCACCGCTCGTGCAGAATCATCCACGACGTCCCGAAGCGGTCCCGGAGCATCGCGAACCGGGCGGCGAAA